>JAZQWZ010000001.1:0-1897 GCA_045632625.1 Candidatus Scatosoma sp.
TTTTTTGAAAAATTTTGAAAAATTTGTCAAAACCTTGATTTCGGCTATTTATATGTGCTATTGCTATGCCGTTCGTGGATAGCTTGTCTATATTATCACTTTATTTTCAATATGTCAACTATTTTTTCGACATTTTTTGAATTTTTTTGAAAAAATTAAATTTTTACCAAAGTGAGTGTTACTTTTTCCCCGTTGACGTCTACTTGCTTCGTAAAACCGTCTGCTTCGCCTTCGCAAACACTAACGGCCAAAACGTCGCTAGCAAACGCACCCGCTTGAAGCACCGCTTGCACCTTGCCCCCTACATTATTATAATATATAGAGATTCTATCCGTAACCACGAAGCCTGCTTCCTTTCTCATCGTTTGCACTTTGGACACAAGCTCGCGTTCGATACCTTCCGTAATCAGCTCTTCGGTAAGGGTGGTATTAAGCGCTACCGTTACACCCTTATCGCTTGCGGAGATAAAGCCTGCCTTGCTTTCGGTGAAAATTTGCAAATCTTCTTCGTTAAGCGTTGCTTCTGCATCCGTCGGCAAGGTATATACACCGCCGCCGCGCACCGCTTCCACCACTGCCGCAGCAGCCGCAGCGTCGCAATTATTCAAGAACGCCGTGATTGCGCCAAGCTTTTTACCGTATTTAGGACCAAGCGTTTTGAGTTGTGGTTTGAGCTTATAGGAAATGAACTCGTTAGCATCTTCCGCGGATTTATAAGCTTTAATATTCAATTCGTCAAGCGCAATCGCTTTCAAGCCATCGCTAAGCGCGCCGTCCTTCGCCGTAACCACGTACATTTCGCTAAGCGGTTGACGGTTTTTCACGTTGCCCGTGTTTCTTGCCGCACGGCCAAGGTTAACGACGTCAAGCACTACGTCCATACCCTTTTCCAAATCCGCATCGACAAATTCCGCTTGATATACAGGGAAATCGCACAAATGCACCGATTTAGGCGCGTCTTTGAAGAAGGCAGGTACGAGATTAAGGTACATTTCTTCCGCAATAAACGGCGTATAGGGCGCGGTGAGTTTTGCAAAGGTAACAAGTACGTGCCAAAGCACGGTGTAAGCGGCCGCCTTGTCTTCCGTCATTTCGCTGCCCCAGTATCTTTCTCTGCCGCGGCGCACGTACCAGTTGGACAGGATATCCGAGAAATCTTGCAACGCACGCGCACTATCCGTAATATTATACACGGCAAGATCTTTATCCACTTGGTCGATAAGCGTATTGAGCTTGGACAAAATCCATTTATCC
Source organism: Candidatus Scatosoma sp. (assembly GCA_045632625.1). GTDB lineage: Bacteria > Bacillota > Clostridia > Christensenellales > Borkfalkiaceae > Scatosoma. The sequence continues at coordinate 1,255 of JAZQWZ010000001.1, forward strand.
ATAAGCGAAAGCTTACACGTACTCAAATCGTAATCCGCAGGGTTATAATTGTCGATGTCGGCATACAAGCAGAAGAACGCATAGGTATTCCAAAGCGTACCCATATATTTTCTTTGCGCTTCGCTTACCGCTTCGGGATAGAAACGGCTGGGAAGCCAAGGAGCGGATGACGTGTAGAAATACCAACGCACTGCGTCAGCGCCCTGCTTATCCAAAATCGTCCAAGGGTCAACGACGTTGCCCTTATGCTTACTCATTTTAATACCGTTTTTGTCGTTGACGTGACCTAAAACGATACAGTTTTTGAACGGCGCTTTATCGAAAAGCAACGTAGAAATAACGAGCAAGGTGTAGAACCAACCGCGCGTTTGGTCAACGGCTTCGGAAATGAAATCCGCAGGGAAAGTTTGTTCAAACAAATCCTTGTTTTCAAACGGATAATGGTATTGCGCGAACGGCATAGAGCCAGAATCGAACCAGCAGTCGATAACTTCGGGCGTACGCTTCATTTTACCGCTACATTTAGAGCAGGTGCACGTCAAATCATCCAAATACGGGCGGTGCAATTCAATATCCTTCGCCGCGCCGCATTTTTCGATAAGCTCTTCACGAGAGCCGATTACTTCGATTTCGCCGCAATCGG
>JAZQWZ010000002.1:0-3303 GCA_045632625.1 Candidatus Scatosoma sp.
CATATGAATATTTGGCATGATATTTCTCAAGAACGCATTACGAGAAAACAATTTGAGGCGTTTATCGAAATTTCAAAGGGCAGCAAAACAAAATACGAGTTGGATAAGGAAACGGGGCTGTTGCGCTTGGATAGAGTTTTATACACTTCCACGGTATATCCTGCAAATTACGGGTTTATTCCGCGTACGTTTGCGGACGACGGAGATCCCTTGGACGTGTTGGTGCTTTGCGGGGAAACGATTTTGCCGTCCACGCTGGTTACCTGCTATCCTATCGGGGTTATTAAGATGATTGACGATGGGGCGTTGGATGAGAAGATTATTGCGATTCCCGTGGGAGATCCTACTTATAACGAATATTATGATATTCAGGAATTACCTAAGCACGTTTTTGAGGAAATGATGCACTTTTTTGAGGTGTATAAGAGCTTGGAACACAAGCAAACGACAATTAAGGAAATATGCCATAGAGACGAAGCGATGGATATCATTGACAAGTGCTTGATTTGTTATAAAAAACAATTTGAAAAATAAGAGGTAAAAGACGAAAAGATGGGAAAATTTTTTCGTTTTTTTATATTTATATCCGTCAGGATATTGACAACTGTAAAAAAAAGTTATATAATAGATATGATAGAATAGAATTGGGCGTAAAATGCCCGATTTAGGAGGAGTTTATGATTTATCAATCTAGAACGAGTGCGACGGCAAAACGTTACACGGCTGCAAAACAACGCATTAGAAAAGGTCAAAAACGCGCAAAACGTATCGGCTTTATCTATTTGCTTGCTACGTTTGCTTTGGTAGCGCTTGCTTGCTTGTCCTTGATGCAAGTAAACGACGGTCTTTCTACGTATGATATGGGCGTTATGAGCTTCTATGGCGTATTTACGCAATTGGGCGGCGGCCTTACAGGCAAAAAAACGGCTTTGCTTATCGCCGGTTTGTATTCTTTGATGCTTGTAACGGTAGCGATTAGCGCATTGAAGACGCTTGGTAAAATTCGTTGGTTGCGCAAAAAGAAAGCAAGCAGAACCTATGGTTTCAACCGTCCCATGTATGCAATGGACGATTTGTCGAGAATTTTTACGCGTGTATTCACGTCTATCGTTGTAACGCATTTGGCAATCGCTTGCCTTGCGCAAAGCGTAACGTTTAGCACGTTGGCATACGTTGCTGTTGGCGTTGGCGTAGCAGTGCACTTGCTTTGCGGTATCGCTACTTTGAAAGTAGGTCTTTTCGATATCGAAGACGGTTTCTCTGAACAAAAACGTACATATCGTAAATTTGGTAGCTTCTTCCGTAACCTTGTGCAACTTGCAGCTTGCGGTGCTATGGGTTGGGCGTTCTTCAAATCGGGTGCGCTTTCCGCTTCCATTCTTGAAATTGCGCACAACTTCAATGCGTACATTGCTGATCCCGTGAAGATGATTGTTCCCGCTTTGCAAATTGCAGCGTTCTTGGTATGGGCTGGTATGGTGAAATACGCTGTATCCGACGTTGAATTTGATATTGACGGTCGTCAAGCAGCTGGACGCAAACGTTTCTTCGTACTTGCATTGCTTGCAGTAGCTTGCATGGGTGGCGCGGTTATGGTTGCTCAATTTGTATTGGGCGCACCCGTAAGCGTAGATACCGCTTTGGTAAGCGATATTGCTTTGGCGGCACTCGTTGCTGAAATCTTGTTGTGCTGGGCTCCGAGAAGAGTAAAGAGCAAGAAGAAGATTCAACAAAAGAAACAAGCAAAACTTGAAAAGAAAGCGAAAAAAGCAAACAAGAAAAAGGTAAAAGAAGATATTGACCCTCAAGTATTCCTTCAAGAAGTGTATCGTCAACCTCAAACGTCTTTCGTTGACGATGAAAGCGAAGATGAAGAATAATTGACAATTTTCAATTACACTTTTCAGAAGGAGCATAGAAACTATGGGTAGTACGTATTCCCAAGCAAAATTATTAAAGCGTCGTGTAAGACAAGTGCAAAGCAGGGCAAAAGCCGCCGGTATCGTATATATGTTGGGTACGGCGATGTTGTTGCTTTGTGCGGCGTGCATTTTAGGCGTTGCAGGCACTTGCTTACATGCAAACAATTCGGGTGGAATCGTGTTGCCTGTTTTGACGTTTTATTTGCCTGTTGTGGAGCTTGTTACAGGCAAAAGGGCGTGGTCGGCGCAAGCGGTTTTAGATTGTACCGTAATTGCCGCATACGCATTGTTGCTTTTGATGATTGCCGTTAGTTTCTTATATTGTTTATCAAAACTCAACTGGCTTTTTAAACGCCGCGCAAGCTACGTAAACGGTTTTAACCGTAATATGTATGCGATGGACGCGATGGCCAAATGCTATTCGTTGTCCTTGATTGCAACCATTCTTTGTATGGTATTGATGATGTTGGCTTCTAACGCAACGATGGCTAGTATGAATATGTATGGCTATGCTGTGTTGGGTGCGGGAATCGGTGTGCATTTTGTCGGCGGTTTGATGAGCGGGCGCGTAACCTTGTTTACTATAGGCAAACGCATTCAAGAAGAAGAACGTCCCAATGGTTTGGGGATGCATGTTGTTCGTAACGTGTTGCAAATGGGCGCGGCAATTTGGGTTGCATTCTTATTGTTGCAACAAAATAGATTGTATACGGTGGCTGTTTCAGCCTTGAGCATTGTGTTTCCTGCGGAAGGCGTGTCGTTTGACTGGGCGACTTTGGTGCCTGCAATAGCGGAGCTTGCGGCTTGGGTAGGGCTTGCATTGATGTTCGTCTACGCGTGCTCGGTGAAAGAATTTGACCGTGAAGGGATGTGCGCATACGGCATTCAAAGATTTACCGCTTTTGCGCTTATAGCGTTTGCGGCTTTGCTGGCAATGCTGAATTGGCCTATGCCGAATGCAACTGCGGTGCAATCGATTAATCAAAATCACGTACTTGCTGCTGCGGTAATAGGTATTGCGTGCTTATTGAACTGGATTCTTCGCGTGCCTGCTAATGGCAGTGACGAAGAAGTGGACGTAAAAACACTTATTGAAGAAAGCGAAGACGATTGATAATATAAATGATAGAAGATGATATGCAATACGACGCACAACACGTGCGTGGTATTTGCATATAAAGACGGACGAGGGATTGTCTATAATAACGGAGAATATCCGTACATTATACCAGTGCGAGCCGTTAGGTGAACGAGAAGGAGTTTGCAATGAAAGCATACGAATCAGCAAGTGCAGTTGCAGCAAGAAAAAGAGTTAAAAAGGTACACGCAAAGGCAAGATTTGTAGGGATCTTGTATACCTTGGGCGCGCTTGCGCTTTTGG
>JAZQWZ010000003.1:0-4098 GCA_045632625.1 Candidatus Scatosoma sp.
CTGGTTTTGCGACAAGATAAACTGCAAATTTTCATTTTCGTCGTACACTTCCAAAACCAAATAATGATTTTTGCCGACAAAACGCAGAGCGTCTTTTACGGAGCAGGTGTTGAGCACTGCCACTCGTTTGATTTCTACACCTTTGCCCATACTGCGTTTTACGGAAACGTCAAGCTTGGCGTACACGGCGTCCTTTTGCTTGTTGCCAAACGCGCCGATCAGTAAAAACAGGGAAAATGCCAGCAAGTACATTTGCCATTTCCCGATACACAAAAACGCAACAAACAGCGCGAAAAGACAGGCGGAAATCAACAGGGAAATGCAACGGCAAACACGCTGTGCTTTTTTCTCGGCTACACTTTCTTTTAACGTATTTTTTAAATATGCGCGCGTGAGTAAGCACTGTAAAACCCGCCCGCCGTCCAAGGGGTACGCAGGCAATAAATTGACGAGTGCAATCGACAAAGAAACAAAGCAAGCGGTGTCGGTAAACGCGTACATGGTAGGGGCAAACCACCAAAGCGCAGCGAAAAATACTGCGGTGGCAAGGTTACAAAGCGGCCCTGCTACGGCAACGGAAACTTCGTCCTTGACGGTCAAAGCATGCAAATCCCCGTCCAGCACCGCACCGTAGGGCATAAGCACGATTTTATGCAAGCGATATCCAAGCTTTTCCGCAGCGTACGCGTGGGCGTATTCGTGTTGCAAAGCAACGACACAGCTCATTAAAAATACGAACAAACCGCCGTCGAAGCAATGCCAAATGCCCACGGCGAAAAATAAAGGGTGCAGGCGAATTTTCGTAGGCGACAAAAAGGGAATAGAGAAACGAGAGCGACGGTTTTTATCCCGCCGCTCTTTGGTTATTCTTGTGAAATCCATGCTAAACAGTTTTCGTCCGTTAACTCAAAACAATTTAAAAGCGCACCGCTTGCATACAGCGTTACCTGCACTTCCGTTTCGCCGTCGGTATAGCCGATAGGCACGTTGGTTTTCACTTCGTCGCCCTGCGCGTAATATACTTGGTCCAAACCGCCGAATACGCCCGTGAATAAATCGGAATAAGCCACTTTCAAGGTGTACGTGCCGTCTGCATTTTGCGTAATTTCCTGCACTTTGCCGTCGGCAACGGGGTACACGCAGCATTCGTCGGTAAACGAAACGATACCCGTGGGCGAAACGCTAACTTCTGCGTTTGAAAAATCGCTAACCACGTTCGACAAAGTGAAATCGCTGTAGGTGCGCGTATCTAATTGCGCGGCAGCCGTGCCTTTATCGAGCGTACGGAAAAACGTGTTGATAGCGCTATTTGGCATAAACACGTTGGTTAAGAAAATACCGCCGCAAAGTGCGCATGCCACGGCAAACTCCGCGCCTAAAATCAAACGCAAGCGCTTCTCCTTTCTCGTTTGGAAGATGGGCTCGGCAGGCGGTTCCGCGTTAAAATTTTCGGGATAAAGCTGCTCGACGCGTAATTGCTCACGCTCGCTGTCCGTGTATAAACGCACGGTATCAATGCGTTCGGGTACGTCGTCAAACGCAATACTGCCATTGCTGTTCGCGCTCTCCGCAAGCAACGCGCTGTCAAGCAAAACTTCGTTTTTCTGCTCGGTTTGCTTATCGGGTATTTGCGTTTGAGGTTGATTCGCCGTTTGGTTGACCTGCGCAATCACACTTTCTTTAAGTGCGCGTTCGTCTTGGGGTAACGTTTCCTGCACTTTGCGTTTTTTGGTTGGCTTTTTATGCACTACGTTGACGGTAGACACGGGAATTTCAAGCATTTCGGCGTATTCGATTTCTTCGTTCATTTTCTTTTCTCCTTGCAATAGTCTGTTTTATCGTATGAAAAAAGACGCAGGATTATGCCTACCTGCGCCTTGTAAATTTGCATTTGTCTTAAACTTCTTCCGTTTCCTCGTCCTCGTCTTCTTCCTTGACGGGTTGATTTTGAAGGGCTTTTTTAAACTTCAAGTCTTCCACAGGGAAGCTCTTATACACCCAACCGTCCTGTCCGTCGCTTTGCTTTACCGTCACCTGCATTTTTAACATATTGACCGCCGCAACGATGGCTTTTCCATCGGGCGTGGATACTTCCGAGCCGATTTTCGGCATCTTTTTGGACGCGTCGTTGTAATAATCCGCTTCATAGCTCAAACAGCACATAAGCCGTCCGCAAAGTCCGCTGATTTTACCGGGGTTGAGCGAAAGCCCTTGCACCTTTGCCATTTTTACGCTTACCTTTTTAAATTCAGGCATATTGCCTGCGCAACAGCAAATTCTGCCGCAGGGGGCAATGCCGCCCAAATATTTGGTTTCATCGCGCGTGCCGACCTGTCTAAGCTCGATACGGTTTTTAAAGGTAGACGCCAAATCCTTGACAAGTTCTCTAAAATCCACGCGCGAAGCGGCGGTGAAATAGAATACGATTTTACTGCCGTCGAAGGCGTATTCGCAATCGATTAATTTCATATCCAAACCGTGCGCGGCGATTTTTTCCTTGCAGGTTTTCATTGCGGCGGGCTTTTTTGCCTGACCGTTTTCAAACGCTTCGGTGTCGCGTTCGGTTGCGATACGGATAATGGGCTTTAAAGGTTGTACAACTTCTTCATCCTCAACCTCTTGTATGCCGTGTGCTACCCACGCATATTCCAAACCGCGCGCCGTTTCTACTACGACGGGCGTATTGCGCGTATATTCTTCGCCTTTTTTCGGGGCGAAATAGTACAGCTTTCCGCTGTTTTTAAATTTAATTGCTACTACTTTGGTCATAATAAATTCCTTTTATTTTCTCGTAAAACACTTGCAAGCAGCACTTCTAAGCACTGCGGAAAATACGCGTTAAAGGTAATTTGTTTTTCCGCCGCCGAGCACGCTTCTTGTGCAAAAATTAAAGCGGAAAGCGTGCGTATCGACGCAAGCTGTTGTAAACGAGAAAGCTGCGTTTTTAAGAGTATATTTTTTTGTGTGTTTGCGCTCGTAGCCTGCTCGGTTTTGATAAGCATAGCGTCGCGCCAAATGGTGCGCATTAAAGAGATAAGTTCCTTTTTGCGCTTAGTTTCGCCTGATTTTTTAATCAGCGCAGGCAGTTTGTTTTCTTCCGACAAAACAAGCGCGAACGCTTCATCTAAAAGCGCTTGATAGCTGCCGCCCGTGAGCATAGCTTGCGCCGTGCCTAAGCTGCCGCCGCTCATTGCCGCGCAAAGCGCGTACACATCAAGGGTGTATTTATCGCCGTGCTCGTTTTGCAAAGCCGTCAATAAATCATTTTCAGCAAACGGGGGAATTTCCAACACTTTCACGCGCGAAAGCACGGTGGCAAGCACGGGATGTGCGGACGTAGTGCCGATTAAAAAGCGTACGCCCTTTGGCGGTTCTTCCAAAAGCTTTAAAAGCTTGTTTTGTGCCGCAGGCGTGGAAAGCGCGAAATTGTCGATCACGAAAATTTTTTGATCGCCCTCGACGGGTTTGAGCGTACTTTCTTCCGTGATAGCGTCCACGTCTTCAACCACGAATTTCTTTGCGTCTTTTGGAAAGAACAAGCAATCGCAAAAGGTTTCATTGTCAATCAGCCGAGCGATACGATTTTGCATGTCGGAAACAGGCTGGTCGCAATCGAAAAACAGTTTGGCAAACGTTTTAAGCGCAACGCGCAAATTTTGCTCGTCGTCAAGCACCAGCAAATAGGCATGCCCAAGCACGTTTCTTTGCTGTTCGTTTTTTACAAGCGCATAAGCGCGCGTTGTTTTGATCAACGTTTGCATACTGTCCCAACCTACCTTTTCTACTATTGTACCACAAACTTTGAAAGAAATCAAGCACTTGAAATGGAAAGAGTATCCACTATATTATTTTTCGTAAAAAATACTTTACTTTTTGGAAAAAACTTGTTATAATATATTTATAACAATAAAAAAAGGGAGAAATAAATGATATGAGTTCCTACGAACAAAACGACGGCATCCGTTTGATGGACGCTATAAAACTTTTTTGGAAGAAAATTCTTTGGATTTTACTTGCGCTCGCCATCGGTGTAGCCGCAGGCGCAGGCTACGGTTATATGAAGAGCGTGAAAAATAAAAAATACGGCACCACCTTGCT
>JAZQWZ010000004.1:0-5463 GCA_045632625.1 Candidatus Scatosoma sp.
CTGACACACCCGATACCCCTGACACCCCCGATATACCCGACACTCCTGATATCCCCGATACACCCGATACACCTGACACTCCAAATGCGCCAAGTGATACGGACGCGCCGAACACCGACGTCAGCCAACAGATTAACGTCACGGACGCATCCATATACGAAAAAGCGATAGAAAACAGCGCAAAAATCGGCGCGATTACAGCGACTGCAACAACAGCGGCGTTGTGTTTGGGCTGGTATGCGTTATCTGGCGCAGTACGCAGGATAAAGAAAAACAGACAAGACGAATGGGCGGACGAAGCGGAAGAGAAATAAAGATGCAAAAAAACCCGTCGATTTTTGTCGAAAAGTTGTTTTACGGCAAGCTTGTTTATTTGACATATATATAAAAAAGGTGCTATAATTGTTTTATTCATATTTTTTTACGCGGAATAATTATAAAAAATAATTATTCGTTGAAACACCGAGGAAGATAAATGTTTTTTGACTACGTAATTTTGGCTCTATACGCATTAGGCATGGTAGGCGTTGCCGTTTACACGCACAATCGTTCCAAATCCGTCAACGACTTTTTGCTTGCAGGCAAAAAAGGCTTAAACGGTTGGATGAGCGCATTTTCCTACGGTACTACCTATTTTTCCGCGGTAATCTTTATCGGTTATGCAGGCAATTTCGGCAGATTATACGGCTTAGCCGCAACTTGGATAGGCGTAGGCAACGCCCTTATCGGCGCGTTGTTCGCGTGGTTGGTTTTAGCCAAACGCACCAAAACGGTTACCAGCAGATTGCAGGTAAAAACCATGCCGTCCTTCTTTGAAAAACGCTATCAAAGCCAGGGCTTGAAATTAGCGTCGGCAATCGTCATTTTCCTGTTTTTAATTCCTTATTCGGTATCCGTTTATAACGGACTTTCCGCGCTGTTTGGTATCGTGTTTCATGTTGACGCTTGGATAATTATGTTGGCGCTTGCCGCACTCACGGCTTTGTATTTATTTTTCGGCGGTTATTTCGCAACCGCACTTTCCGATTTCATCCAAGGCATCATTATGCTGGTTGGCGTAGCGGCAATGATGATATGCTTTATGAACTATGAAAGTATTTCTTGGGATTTACACCTGCTCACGAGCAGTGACGAACTTGGCTGGTTTACCTTTTCCAGCACGAACAAAGGGCTGTACGGCAATACCATGTCCTTGTTGTCGCTCGTTTTGCTCACCTCGTTCGGTGTTTGGGCATTGCCGCAAACGATACATAAATACTATGCCGTACGCGACGATAAAGCAATTATGCAAGGTACGGTAGTGAGCACCGCATTTGCCTTAATTATCGGGTTCGGCGCCTATTTCACAGGCGCGCTTTCGGCATATTTCCCTACGCTCGCAGGCGTCAATGCGGATAGCGTAATTCCCCATATGATGAAAATAGTAATTCCCACGGGCTTAATCGGTTTGATGGCAGTGCTTATCTTATCGGCAAGTATGTCCACGCTCGCGTCGGTATCGCTCGCTTCCGCTTCGGTAATGGCGATGGACGTATATAAAGGCAAAATCAACAAAAACGCGACGGATAAACAAATCAACTGGACGATGAAAATTTTGTGCTTACTTTTCGTGGCGATTTCCGTTGCTTTGGCAATACTTAACGAACGCTATCACTTGGCGGCAATCGCCTACTTTATGGGTATCAGCTGGGGCGTGCTTGCAGGCTGTTTTATCGGTCCGTTCGTGCTCGGCTTGCTTTGGAAAAGAGTATCCAAGCCCGCCGTTTGGTGTTCGATGATCGGCACGCTCGTATTGACGGTTGCGCTCATCTTTATCTTCGGCTACGATAAAAACGACTGGGCTTGCTCGTTCGCAGTCGCCTTAAAAACAGGCGTTTCCTGTTCGCCCATGATCGGCGTTATTTGTATGGCGTATTCTATGGTGGTGACTTTTGCGGTCAGCCTTTGCACGAAACCGCCCAAGCAGGAAGTAATCAACAGCGTGTTCGGCGCAAAATAAACAAGCAAAAAGTTTTAGGAGTATATACATGATTTGGTCAAAGGAAGAAACGCTTTCCCGCGCGGAAATGCAAAATTTACAGCTTGCCCGCCTCAAAGAAACGGTAAAAAGAGTATATGAGAAAGTACCTTATTATCGTGCGAAAATGGACGCGGCAGGGGTAAAAGCAGAAGATATCCAAAGCTTGGACGATTTAGCCAAGCTACCCTTTACTACCAAGCAAGATATGCGCGATAGCTATCCGTTCGGCTTGTTTGCCGTACCCAAGGATAAGCTCGTGCGTATCCACGCCAGCTCGGGCACGACGGGGAAACCGACGGTAGTCGGCTATACGCGCGGCGATTTGGAAACGTGGACGGATTGCGTTTCTCGTATCGCCTGCATGGGCGGCGCAAACGAAACGGACGTAGCGCAAATTTGTTTTGGCTACGGTATGTTTACGGGTGCGCTCGGCTTGCATTACGGCTTGGAAAAAATCGGCGCGGCAATCGTGCCGTCCTCTACGGGCAACTCCGAAAAACAAATTATGTATATGAAGGACTTTGAAACGACTTTGCTCGTCGCAACCCCCTCGTATGCGCTCCGTTTGGCGGAAGTAGCCAAGGAACAGGGCGTAAATCCCGCCACCGATTTACATATCAAAACAGCGCTTGTGGGCAGTGAGCTTTTGACGGACGCTATGCGCGAAGAAATGCACGCCGTTTGGGGCAAGGATATCCGCATCACTTCCAACTACGGCATGAGCGAGCTGATGGGCCCCGGCGTTTCCGGCGAATGCTTGGAGCATTGCGGTATGCACATCAACGAAGACTATTTCATTCCCGAAATTATAAACTCGGAAACGGGCGAAGTGTTACCCGCAGGCGAAAAAGGGGAACTGGTAATCACCTGTATCAAGAAAGAGGGTTTACCGCTTATCCGCTATCGTACCAAAGACGTAACGCGTTTGTTCTACGAGCCGTGCAAATGCGGAAGAACGACCTGCCGAATGGAAAATTTAATGGGCAGATCGGACGATATGTTAAAAATCCGCGGTGTCAACGTATTCCCGTCCCAAATCGAAGAAGTGGTGCTTTCCATCGAAGAGCTTGGTCCGCACTACGAAATCGTGGTAGAACGCGTTGGGTATAGCGATATGCTCACGGTCCGCGTGGAGCTTAACGAAAGCACCGACTCGTTTGCAAAATTGCAAAGCATCGAGAAAAAGACGAGAAATAAACTCAAAACAGTGCTTGGCTTAGACGCCAAAGTACAGCTGGAATCGCCCGCGTCCTTGCAACGCTTTGAAGGCAAGGCAAAACGGGTGAGAGATTTAAGGAGTAAATGAGTATGAGCGAAAAGAAAATTATGCTGGGTAACCAAGCCATCGCGCAAGGCGCGTGGGAAGCAGGCGTAAAGGTAGCGTCTTCCTATCCTGGTACGCCCAGCACGGAAATTAGCGAATATCTTGCCAAATACGAAAACGTATACGCCGAATGGGCGCCCAACGAAAAGGTAGCCGTAGAAGTGGCGGCGGGCGCTTGCTTTGCAGGCGTGCGCGCGCTTGCGTGTATGAAACACGTAGGGCTTAACGTAGCGTCCGACCCTGTGTATACGCTCGCGTATACAGGCGTAAACGGCGGTTTGGTGCTTGTCGTAGCCGACGACCCCGGTATTGCCAGCTCGCAAAACGAACAGGACACGCGTATGATTGCGCGTAGCGCACACTTGCCCGTGTTAGAACCCAGCGACAGCCAAGAAGCCAAGGACTTCGTGCGTTTGGCGTATGAAATCAGCGAACAATACGACACCCCCGTGATTTTGCGTACGACCACCAAGCTTTCCCATTCGCAAAGCGTTGTGGAAACAGGCGAAAGAATGCAGGTGGAAGACAAACCCTACGAACGCAACGCCCCGAAATTCGTTATGATGCCCGCAAACGCCATTGCCCGCCATAAGGTAGTGGAAGCGCGTGAACTCCGCTTGGCGGAAGACGCTTGCTCGTTTGCTATCAATAAGGTGGAAGGGGAAGACGACAGCGTTGGTTTTATCGCGTCGGGCATTGCTTATCAATATGTAAAGGAAGCGTTCCCCAAAGCAAAAGTTTTAAAGCTCGGTTTGGTAAACCCCTTGCCGAAAAAGCTTATCGAAAGTTTTATCCAAAGTGTAAAACGCACGGTTGTCGTGGAAGAATTAGAGCCTGTGATGGAAGAACAAATCAAATCATGGGGCTATCAGGTAGACGGCAAAAACCTGTTTACGGTACAAGGCGAATACAGCGCGAATATGCTCAAAAAAGCCATTCTTGGTACGGATAACACGGTATTTGAGAAAAAGCAAGTGCCTGCCCGTCCGCCTATTCTTTGCCCCGGCTGTCCGCACCGTTCGGTATTCTCCGTGCTCAACAAATTAAAAATCCACGCTTCAGGCGATATCGGTTGTTACACGCTCGGTGCGGTTGCGCCCTTGAACGTCATCGACACTTGTATTTGTATGGGCGCGTCCATCTCCGCTTTGCACGGCATGGAAAAAGCCAAGGGCGGTGACTATACCAAAAACTGGGTGGCGGTGATCGGTGACGGCACATTCTTACATACGGGCGTGAACTCGCTTATGAACGCCGTGTATAACCAAAGCGCAGGCACGATTATTATTTTAGACAACCGCACGACGGGCATGACAGGCCATCAAGACCACGCCGCAACCGGTAAAACCTTGCAGGAAAATGTTACCTACGCAGTCGATTTGGTACAACTTTGCAAAGCCATCGGCGTAAACGACGTAGAAGAAATCAATGCGTTTGATGTTAAGGCATTAGAAACCAAACTCAAAGCGTGCGCAAACAACGGCGAGCTCACGGTAATCATTGCAAAAGCACCTTGCGCGCTCTTGAAAGGGCAAAAATTCCCTACCTATTGCACGGTAGACGAAGAAAAATGCAAAAAATGCGGTATGTGTATGAAAATCGGCTGTCCCGCCATCTCTAAAAAGGACGGTATTCCCGTAATCAACGCGGCTATGTGCAACGGCTGTGGGCTTTGCGCAAGCTATTGTAAATTCGACGCAATCAAAAAGGTGGAAAGATAATGAATATTATGGTAGTAGGCGTGGGCGGTCAAGGCACCTTGCTCACCAGTAGAATTATAGGCAAAACGGCACTGAATGCAGGCTACGACGTAAAATTAAGCGAAGTGCACGGCATGGCGCAGCGCGGCGGCAGCGTAGTAACCTACGTGCGTTATGGCAAGTCTGTCAACGAACCGACGGTGGAAGAAGGGGACGTGGACGTATTGTTGTCCTTTGAACGCTTAGAAGCGCTCCGCTACGCGCACTTCTTAAAAAAAGACGGCGTAATCGTGGTAAACGATTGCCGTATCGATCCTATGACCGTTACGGTCGGGGCGGCGGAATATCCCGAAAATATTTTGGAAACTTTGCAAAAGGAGTATACCGTGTACGCGATCAACGGCGATAAAATCGCGCAG
>JAZQWZ010000005.1:0-4857 GCA_045632625.1 Candidatus Scatosoma sp.
GTATATCCTGTTTTTACGCCGTTTGCGCCCTCATACAAACGCAATAACTTATTTTTATTCGCCCACTGTCTTGGTTGATAAAAACGCGTAGAAACTATCGTTTGAAAAATAGGATTTTTAAGCGCGTAGCAAGTGATATAACTTAAATCAAGCGCCGTTGTGTAATGTCCGTCGCAAGGTAAACCGTGCGGATTACAAAAATGGCTACGTAAAGCACCTGCCTTTTCCGCTGTTTGATTGATGAGCGTGGAAAAATTTTCGATGGATTTGCCTACGTGTAATGCAAGCGCAACGGCACAATCATTCCCCGAACGCAGCATTAACCCATATAATAAATCTTCTACGCTATATACATCACCTTCCTGTAAATATACGGACGAGCCCTCTACGCCCGCTGCCTGCTTAGGAATACGTATTTGCTCTTGTAAATTGTCGCAATGTTCTAACACCGTGATTGCCGTTGCAATTTTCGTAGTACTTGCCATCGGCAAAGCCGTTTCCGCATTAGACGCATATAAAATTCGGCCACTGCTAACTTCTACAACGCATTCCGCTTTGCCTTCCGCCCAACTGTCCCCCTGTGCACTTACTGTAACCATAGTACGAGAAGTTCCTAGCAAACACATACTAATTGTCAATATGCAAATAAGCCCTATTTTTACCTTTTGCATTTTGTTAATCCTTGCTAAATACTTCTTTTACTATTTCACTGGCTCGTTCAATTAAATTGTCCATCGGCGCATCGGTAACGCGAATCATATGGCACCCTTTCCCATCGTCAATTAAAAATCCCATGGGCTTCATACTCACAACGGCGCCGCTCCCACCTGCAAACGGAAAAGCGTCTGTTTCTTTTACCACTTTCACGTCACCGTATTCGCCTCCACCAGCCAAATTCCCCATAGTTACCTTAGAAAAAGGAATAACTTGATATCCGCTTGCCGTTATAATCGGTTTGCCTATAACCGTATTTACGTCCGCTAGCGTGTTTAAATTTACGTTAGAATTATCTACCAAATGGTTTATTTTTTCGTGTTTTTCATTCATTTTTTTGCATATTCTCCTTGATTGATTTTATAATTGCGCATAATAACATATACAAATTAAAATAAACAGCTAGATGTAACGCGATTTTTAGCTCATCACCGTCCGTCAACCATACGCTATTTTCAATATTTTCTTTTTCCCCGCCACGTATAAAAAATGCCATACGCAAAAGCGATTGTACTGCACCTACTTCTAATAGATATTCAGCGCCCGTTTCCGTATGCAAAGTGCCGCCAACAATCCGTATACCCTTTAATAAAGATATCTTCTTGCGTTGATTGTTCATGTCCTTATAAGATAACAATTTCGCTTTATTTTGCGACGTATGCAAAGCCAATCCGCCTGCATACGTACCGATATATCCACCAGAGAGCTGAATACGATTGTACAGCAATAACGAAAAAGCTAGTTTTCGTCTATTCATATCGTAATGCACGTTTGCACATAGAATAATAGGCGTGTATAGCAAGAAAATAATACTGGCAAGCACTATAATAAGGATAAAAAAAATCCTACCCATACCAACAATATGGGCAGGACAGAAAAAACTATGTATTTCTTTGATGATTTATTCAATTTTAAGAATATCGTCTTCCACGTCTTGTAAAAAGTCAGGCAATTCAAACGCCTCCCCCGTTGACGGGATATGTGCTATTTTTTGTTGCTCATCTTCTGCTTGTAAATCGGGATCATTTTCAGGATCGTATACGTCCTTTTCGTACAAATAATTGCTTTCCACAGTAGTTACCGCGCTCATTTCCGCAATACGTTTCAAAAGCTCTTCATAATCAGGCAATTCCGAAAGAGATTTAAGCTTGAAACGCTTTAAGAAATTATCCGTCGTTGCATATTCCACGGGCTTACCAGGCGTATCCTTTCTACCGCAGGGATAAATCATATCCAAGCTCAAAAGCGTGGAAATAGCATAATCGCTATTTACACCGCGCACCGCGTCCAATTCCGATCTCGTAATCGGTTGTTTATAAGCAATAATTGCCGCGCACTCTAAAATAGTACGTGTAAATTCCTTTTCACGAATAGGCGTCAAAACAAGCGATACGGGATCTTTATAATCAGGATTTGTGGCAAGCTGCAATTTATGATTGAAATGCAATAAACGAATACCGCATTCGCCCGTATATTTCTTTTCAAGCTTAGCAATCGCTTCGTCCGTTTGTCTTTTTGTAGAGCCTAATTTTTCACGTAAAAAATCGATAGGAACTGCATCGCCTGATGCAAACAAAATCGCCTCAATTATATTCGTCAATTTCTCCAATTTCTTCGTCCTCGCTTCTGTTGGGATTTTTCTTAATTGTAATCGTTTCAAACAGCTTTTCCTGTTCTACAAGTATAAATTGATGCTTTAAAAGTTCAAGCAGTGCTTGGAATGTCGTAACAATTTCCGGAACGTTGGCATTTTCATCAAACAATTCCTCAAATTGCATACTTTGTTTTTGTGTGACTGTTTGACGAATATGCTTGATTTTATCGCGGACGGTAAACGTGTCTTTGGGAATTTCTCTAGGCGGCGGATTATTTCTGCGTTGCGCTTCTAAACGCAGCATCATCTTAGTAAACGCGTCCATCAAGCCATCCACGGTCATATCCGTATATTGCACTTTTACAGCTGCATACTCTTTATCAGGTTCTTTAAAAATATAGCCAATGGTTTCGCGTTCGCGCAATTTTTTCGCCGTTTGGTACTCTTCCAGCGCTTGAATGAGTTCTTGTTCGGGGTTATACGGCTCGTAATCATCCATTTCTTCCCCTTCCTGCCATTCATCGTAATCAGGCGGCGGCACAAGACTGCGCGCTTTTATATCAATAATGGTTGCGGCTATATTCAAGTATTCGCTTGCCTTTTCCACATCCAAGTGCGGCAACGCTTTCATATACGAAAGGAATTGCTCGGTAACTCTTGAAACGAAAATATCTTTAATTTCAATACGTTCTTCTTTAATTAAGTACAATAGTAAATCAAGCGGACCTTCAAAGTTGTCCAAAACTGTGGTATAATCCACTTCCGTTTCAAAATTCCGAACGGAATCGACTGTCAGTTTTTCTTTATCCATCACTCGCTCCTATCCGTTATTTTTCGCTTTTTTGTAATCTAGTGGGAATTACGTCGTTTCTATTCAAATCGGCGTACGATTGCGGTTTGACAATATATTCACCCTTGCCTTCATTAACTAATACGCACGGCGGAATCATATTTTTATTGTAATTCATAGCCATAGAATAGTTATATGCGCCCGTTGACAGCACGGCAAGTAAATCACCGCTTTTCGCTTTGGGTAAAAATACGTTGGGAGCAATAATATCCCCGCTTTCACAGCATTTGCCCGCAATCGTTACCATTTGCGTACATTCTTCGTTTGCGCGATTCGCCAAAATTGCCGTGTATTTAGATTGATACAGCGCATATCTAGGATTATCAAACATACCGCCGTCTACAGCAACATATGTTTTAACGCCTGGAATTTCTTTCATTGCGCCAACGGTATATAACGTAATACCCGCTTCCGCCACAATAGAACGCCCTGGCTCTATCAAGACGAACGGCAAAGGCAGTTGCATTTGCGCCGCTTTTTCTTTCAACGCCGTCAACATTGCTTGTACGTATTCGGCATATCCTTCGGGAGAAAGCGCACGGTCTTCGTCCGTATACCACACACCAAAACCACCGCCTAAATTGAGCGTTTTAGGAGTAAAATGCAACTTTTCGCGCATTTCAGCGGCAAAATGCATACATTTTTCCACAGCAAGCACAAACGATTGTTTTTCAAAGATTTGCGAACCGATGTGGCAGTGATACCCTTTTAAGCAGATATTTTTCTTTTTAAGTGCATACACGGTCACCGCTTCTGCCGTACCATCTTGCACAGAAAAGCCAAACTTACTATCGGGCGTAGCCGTTTGTACAAAGGCATGCGTATGCGCTTCTACGCCAGGATTGATACGAAGTAAAACGTCTTGCACCATACCGCGCTT
The DNA here is from genome assembly GCA_045632625.1 of Candidatus Scatosoma sp. Classification (GTDB taxonomy): domain Bacteria; phylum Bacillota; class Clostridia; order Christensenellales; family Borkfalkiaceae; genus Scatosoma. Next base: position 4,039 of record JAZQWZ010000005.1, read on the forward strand.
TTGCGCCTCCGCATCAATTTTGTCGAGCTCGGAATAGGCATCGGCAACAATACAACCGATTTTTGCATCCAGTGCTTCACCGATTTCATAATCCAGCTTATTATTTCCATGCATATAAATTCTTTCAGCGGGAAAACCAGCTTGTAATGCCGTATACAGCTCACCGCCCGACACAACGTCTATGCCGATATTTTCTTCATCAGCGATACGATAAATTGCTTGACAGGAAAATGCTTTCGATGCATATAAAACCATACCGTTTCCATTATAAAATTTTTCAATGGCATTACGATATACGCGCATCATTGCACGAATATATTTTTCATCAAAAACATATAATGGCGTCCCAAACGTTTGCGACAACGCAACACAGTCCGCACCGCCAATTTCTAAATGTCCTTTTTCGTTAATTTTTAACGTTTCTCTTTCGTTTATATGCACTTTTACCATACCTGTATACACCTTTTTATTATTTTATCAAATTTTCAAGGAAAAAGCAAGAACACAAAAGCATTTTTCTACGAAAAATTCCGCCTAGAAAGAGAAATTTTTTCTCCTAGGCGGAATATAAGGTATATTTTTTATAAAATTCTTGTTTTATCGTTTCGTCCATTGCTCTGCAATATCACGCAGTTGATCAAACCAAGTCGCCTTCCCTACGTCTTGCATAGCAACTAGTGCCACTCTATCCGTTTCTACACCGTCTTTATATACAACTAATTCGCCGACTTTTTGCCCTTTTTGAATAGGCGCACTCATTGTATAAAAACGTGTATCCGTGCTAATCCCCGACTTTTCACCGCGTTTTTGAAATGCAGC
>JAZQWZ010000006.1:0-3263 GCA_045632625.1 Candidatus Scatosoma sp.
AGCGAATCGAGCATATGATACCCGTCCTTTTGCCCAACGATTTCCAACGTTAAATTGATTTTTGCATACGCTTTGATACGAACTGCCATAACGTTTCCTTTAAAAATACGGCAGGGAAACATCCCTGCCGCACGGTTTGTTCTATGTTATTGTACCATATTTTTCCGCAAATTTCAATAGCTTATCGCCACTTTTTGCGCATTTTTTGTAAAAATCAACGCAGTTGACGGTAAATAAAGATGCTTTCCCCTTGCTTGACGGGAAATTGCAAATCGGGATTACTTTTTACAAGCTCGTCAGGATCGCATTGCAAACGCTTCGCCACGTCCCAAAGCGTTTCGCCTGCGTACAAAGCGTACATGGAAACCGCCGCGTCCTTTTCCGCGCGCGCGTCCCCTTCTTCCACCGTTTGCACGTACGACCATTCCGTTTGCGTATAGCTATGCAAGCATACTTTCAGCGTAGCTTCCGCTTCCGTTTGCCCATCCTTTCTGCGGCGCACGTTCAAGCCGCAAACGAGTACGTCCGCTTCCGCGCTATCACCCGTAACGTCCAACGGGAACACAAACGGCAGGGAAAGCGCACCCGTTTTATAGCTGCCGTCCGCACACTTAAACAACAACTGTGCAAGCACCGCGCCTTCCGCTTCAAAGCCGTTTTCGCCCTTTTTGCAAACCACTTCCCCACGCGGTAACACCGCGCCGACAAGCGTATTTTCCCCGTCCGTTTCCACGGAAACCGAGCAAATTCCGCTTACTCTTTCACTAAATTTTGCACTATTCGTCAAATACCTGCCCCCATCCTTTACCTTTTTTATGGTAAGTTCACACGCAGGCGAGAAAGCATCCGTTACCAGCGTAACGGTGTCTTTTGCGTGTAAATAACAATCGGCGGAAAGACAGTACACAAACTGCACGTTGCTCTTGCCCCGTTCTTCGTCTACGTCGGCATTAATTTGCGCACTCTTGACAATCACCCTTGCGCTCGCCTGCAAATCTCCAAACGCTTCTTCGCTGGGGATTTGCATACGCACGGGAAGAATACGTTCGTAGGAACAAAGCGAATTATCCGCCTTCAACACGCAAACGTTGAGCGCAAGCTCCCCTTCTATTTCAATTTGACCCGCCGCCGCACGCACGTGCGTTGCCACTACCTTTTCCGTATGCATCAACACGTCGCCGACGTACTCCGTTTCAAAGGTATCCTCGCCGTCCACTTCGCCCGTTACACATACGCATTTGCAAATTTGACTTTGTTCTTTTTTTGCAATTACCTGTTCGCCACCGCTTAAATATTCCACCTGTTTACCGCCGTACACTACGCTTTCCGCATCCGCCACGACGGATACGTACAAGCCTGAACCTTCACGCCGCGTGAATACGTTGTCGGTGTTAAACGCTACCTTTGCAAAGCATGCGGGCGTAACGGCACTGCTTTCCGCTTTGTGGAAAAACTCTACACCGCGCTCCGCACGACAAACGTTGCGTTCTCCGTCCTCGTAAACGATACTGATAAACAGCTTTCCCCCGTAGCGTATTTCGCCGTCCGCGCACGTGCTTTCGGTGGGCATCGCCACGGCTTGCACGGCAAGCACCGCCCCGATTTCACTGCCCGGCAAACGGCATTCCACCATAGATTGACTGTGCAAACGGCACACTTCGCCCGTGTAACGGTACGTTTCATATTGCGGTTTGATTGACATAATTTTCACTCCCTTTTGCGTTTTTTCGTCTTTCTATCCTACGCAAATACGCGGTAAAATAGAACAAGGCAAGGGGATTTTCCCTAAAAAGTGAAAATTTTTCCAAAAAATGCGTATAGTGGGCGTGAATTTCGGGCATACTTTGTGTATGATTAAGCCCACCAAAAAAATTTCCGACGTTAAACAAATGGTAAAAAGCTGTTCTCTGCAACGCGTAGCCGTGCGCGTCAATTTAGGCAGGAACAAAAGCGTGAGTTACAACGGCACACTTTCGGGCGTGTACCCCGCACTGTTCACCGTCAAGCCCGACGATAAGGATTTTTTAGGCAAAACCGCCTATTCCTATTCGGACGTACTGTGCGGCAACGTGAAAATCAAAAAATTGTAAAAAACAACCGTCTTGTTCACAAGGCGGTCGTTTTTTATCTTAAACGCATTTTTCTTTTTGTGTTTCTTTTGTGTTTCTTTTGAGCTTCTTATGTACCTGCTATGCAGCGTTTTACAATTTACTTTTCATTTACTACAAGTTCAAACGTTTTTCCGTCAACAAAACGGATCGTAATTGTTGCGCCGTTCGTTTCCACGCTTGCAACAAATACGTCTTTCAAAGCGCAAGCAATTTCCATCGCCAAATCGTCTTTCGTAACTGTCATTTGTACTTCCTCCTTATATAGATTTTTCTTTCAGTACTGATTGTATTTATATTATATCACTCTCTTATGGTCAGTTGCAAGTATTTATGACCAAAAGAGAGTAGGATATTTTGTAGAAAAAAGTCTTTGTTTGGTGAAAAATGTCAAAATTATTTGAACGATTACAAGAATTAAAAATAGAGCGCGGATTAACCAACCAAATTATTGCGCAAAATACGCATACCACGGAAACAAGTATTGCGCGTTTTATCAAAGGTACGCGCACGCCTGTATATGAAACTTTTATCCATTTGTTGTATTATTTTGACTGCTCTGCGGACTACCTGTTGGGTTTAGACGAAATACCAACAAACGAACCTTTACACGAAGTGTTACCGTTCGACGAACGGTTGCGCACCGTTTTGCAAGAACGCGGTGTTTCGCAAGCACAACTTCATCGTACCATCGGCGGTTCTACTTCCGCCATTTTCAAATGGCTGAACGGTATCAGCTTGCCGTCTACGGACAGACTGATTGCTATTGCGAAATGCTTGGATTGTTCCGTGGATTATCTCATCGGTCGAAGACGTTAATTGTACAATCTAAAAACAAAAAAGCTCTCAGTTGAGAGCTTTTTTTGTTGAAATACCCTATACAGGTATGCATTCATTTAGTTTTGTAACACTTTTTTCAAGAATTGCCCCGTATAGCTTTCGGGAACGTTTGCCACTTCTTCGGGCGTGCCTTGACAAACAATCGTACCCCCGCCGTCGCCCCCTTCGGGCCCTAAATCAATTACGTAATCAGCGGTTTTAATTACGTCTAAATTGTGCTCAATTACCAAAACCGTATTGCCGCCTTCGCGCAGTTTTAACAAAATTTTAATCAGCTTATCCACGTCGTAAGCATGCAAGCCCGTGGTCGGCTCG
>JAZQWZ010000007.1:0-27854 GCA_045632625.1 Candidatus Scatosoma sp.
CATCGCATACCTTATGGTTGCCCCACGCGTCATAGAAATATTGCGCCTGTAAAACGCCGCTTGCATTATAAATACGTACCACGTCACCTTGCAGGTTCTTTTGGAAATAATACTTACTTCCGTTATAGTTCATCCCTGCAATGCCCGATTCGTCGTAAATATAATAAATTGAAGTCGTTCCGCGTTGTTCTTTATGGATCCGCGTACCTTCCAAATGATACGTATGCACCACGCCCGAAGCCGTCGTTTTCTTATATCTTACGCCGTCCGCATTATACGAATAAATATGTTCCCCAAAACAGCTCAGAAGCCTACCTCTGCTCCATTGTATCACATATCCGCGATAATTGCAAGGGTTTCCGATAAAATCGTATGCACCTATCACGCTTTCTACGCCGTTTTTTGTCACTTTTAACAATCTGTCTTTATGCGTTGTATCGTAACTATACGTCGTCGTTTGTTCGTTTGTATACGTCGTTCCCGTCGTATAATCGGACTGTACCTCACTGATTCTGTTTCCGCCTGCGTCGTACGTATATCGTTTCGTAAAGCCCAACAATTGGTTGTTTTCTCTTATCAAGCGACCCAATCCGTCATAACCGTAGCTTATCGTTTTCCCGTTCTCCGTGATCGTTGCTATATTGCCGTTTGCGTCGTACGTATACGAAGCCGTTTGGTTATATCCGTTACTTGCATACGCCACCTGCGTGATACAGTTTCTCGTTTTACTGACGCCGTCTTCGATTTCTTGTTTATACGTATACGTTTCCGTGATTGCATTTGCAAACGCACTGTTGTTTAAAGTACGTCCTTGCGCCCTTCCGAATCCGTCGTACGTATATTGCAATACGGCTCCATACGGCAATACCATGCCCGCCAAACGGTTGTCGGGATAGATAGAGCCCGTCGTTCCCTTTTCGTCATAATCGTATGCATACGTAAGGACTTCGCTGTCAGCCACCACTGTTTTTCTGGTAAGACGCCCTTGTTCATCCTGAGTTTTCGTAAACGATCCTTGCATTAGAACTACGCAATCTTCCGTTTGGCTCAGATACGAAGTATAATACAATCTTCCTTCTCTGTCATACATGTTTTCATACGTGATATTCGCACTATTATCCACCATTTTCGATACCCGATGATAACTGTCGTATTCCACCTTTAATAACTGTGAAAGGGTTAATCCGCTTCCATATTGTATATAACTCCACTTTTCCGCCACTTGTCCGCGTTTGTTAAAATACGTTTGCTCGATCGCCGTTTCGTTCATTGCATACGGATATTTAACCGCAACGTAATTATAAAGTTCGATTGGAAGCCCGTCCTCATAAGTACTGTCTCGGTTATATTCATACTCCGCAAATACGCTACCGTTAGCAATCGCTTTCGTCACAGTTCCGAAACCGTCGTACTCAAACCGATAATCATTATTATTTGACGTTAATTTGGTTAACAGACCGCGCGTATATTCGAAGTTATGATAAATTTCTTCACTCAACGTCGTGCGAATCTTTTTCAGACTTCCATCCGTCGTATCATAGTCGTAATAGATAATCTGACCGTTGGGCAAAGTGGTTTGTTTCAATTGATCTTGCGTAGCATCATACGCAAATTGCGTATAATGTCCCGAACCATATTCGGAATATACTTTCGTTTCATAGCCGTTGGTATATTCTCTTTTTTGTTCTATGATCACGTCCGATCCCGATGCGGAAACTTCCGTTTCATAAACAAGTCCATCGGCATTACGATACTGTTTTGTTGTAACTCCTCGATAATCTTCTTGCGCGTCAATTTCAAGCCCCGCCGAATCTGTTGTATAACTATAATTCGTAACATACCCTTGATTAAATTCGTCTTGGATTTGAGCTTGCGTTGCACGCCCGTTTGCATTTATTTTTGTAATAGCACGTTTTCCGGTTCCGTCTTCGATTTCTACGCTCATATCCCCGCGGATTTCCAAATTAAAGATATCATATGACACGCCGCCAATCACAAAATAGATGGTATTATTTCGAATACCTGAAGAGTTTTTGCCAATAGCCGCACCTGTAGTCACAGCATGTCCGTTGATCATTACCGTGCCATACGTCGAATTAGGATTTTGATTAAGCATTTGCATTAAGTCTGAATATCTTAATACAAAAGCCCCATTTTCCAATGTAGATACTGTTTTGTCAATCTTGTTTCCAATACCGACAACTATCGTATATTTAATTGCAGTAATATCCTCCCACGACAACGGGGTATTAGTTCCTTTTACATAAAGATTATGCAATACTTTTTGTCTTGAATATTTCCCCTGCGTCAAACGGAAGTTTTTAAAATACGCTGTTCCCAGGTTTCTCGAATATTCCGCCTTTACACGCACGTAATCAATTTTCTTCGATTCATTCTCAACCGAACGGCATACGCCCACCGCCGCCAATTGCCAATAATCCGCTTTGTCACTGAAATTTGAATATTTTTCCGGTTCTACCGTACCGTCTGTATATACAATTTGCGCGGATATACGGAATTTAGGATCGTATTCATTTTCCCCAATCGTCAACGAATCTGCTTTTGCAAAACATGAAAAAATGAAGCTTTGTCCATTTTCGTTTACCGTAACATCATCATAAATAAACCGCGTTGACTGTATATCACCATTCAAAGAAAACGTATTATTGGTAGTATTCATATTATATAAGCAATCTTCTTCGCCTTCTTTTTGGCTATACCCTGTCAAATTGCTTTCCCGCAAAGAACTGAGCGCGTCCTTTGCACAAGAAATCGTTAACGTCTCATTACCTATAGCGCTGGTATATTGAATATCTCCCACTTCGCTTGGACTACTTGTGGACCAAAAAATAGAATTGTCAACATAAGAACAATATACTTGCCCACGTTGATTAAAAAGATATACCACCCGATCGCCATATTTAGTCTTGACTCCAGTTCTTTCTTTGACAAATTCAATAGCTGTTTCTTCACCTACTGTTTCTGTTACTGTAGACACTTCATTGTGTGCGATTTTTCCAGTCGTTGTAAATTCGTCAATATAAATATAATTATCACCACAATTAAACTTAAGACCATAGCCCATAGGATCTTGAACTCGCTCTAATTCATAAGTTGTATTTTTATATTGATAACTGCTGCTTTGACCATCTGGATATGTAATTTGTGTCAAACGCCCAAAACTGTCATAATTAAATTCTATTCTTTTTGCGCCTCCATATACAATTGCAGATAAGAAACAACCCGTTTCCGAAGCATTACATGCATATTCAAATGTAGCATTTCTTCCTTCTCCATCTTTAACAACAGCGATTTTTCCATCGCGATAAATAATATGCGTACTTGCATTATATTTTGTTTTTATTTCAGTTAAATATCCATTCGATCGATCAAACCACCATTTGTTACCAGATTTATCCGTTAATAAATAGGTCTTTGAATCAACCGATAAGGTCAAGTTACCATTTTCATCTTGAATACTTGTATCTCCGTTTTCTAAAGTGCTTATCAACAAAATCGTTTCATGTCCATATTCATTTATATACGAATACGCTGGCACAGGCAAATTCGCAACATTCTCTACACCATATCCTGAACACGGCACAATAAATTGGTGAAGATTCGTTCTCCACCCCTTACCTAAATACATCCTTTGAGTTTTACGGCCTACTGATGTTGTAATAAACTCATCTTTAGCATATCTTTTATCATGGATATGCGTAATGCTTAATGGTAATTTTTCTCCCGTCATTTGTATATCTGTATGGAAAAATTGCATATTATGGGTATACAAATCAATAACACTCATGCCTGCTCGCTTTGCAGAATTCTTTTGTTGTTTATTTCCTATAACAGAATATTTATCAACATAATCTACAATAAGCTTTATTTTATCATCTACAGAACTTGCACTCTCCGTATAAAGGACTAAAGCATTATTTGACGTTCCAGTATTAATGGTTTTATCCACTGGTTCCAACGCTATACCACAGCTATTTATATCCAATGCTGCTTTCGTCACGTCGATAACAAAAGTTTCATTGGAAAGTGCGTCCACGCTTTTTACATATCCTACTGTTTTATCCAATCTACCCACATGATCCCAAGTCAGCTGGTCTATCCACTCTTCATCTACATTCCTAATAAAAAATCTTCCCTGAAGATTGTTATTAGAATTTTCTTGCACTTTAAAAGATAATGACACTGAGGAAATTTCAGCGCGATTAGCCAAAAACGATGTATCAAACGCAATAAATGCAACCGACTTAACTAGCTCCGAATTGCCTTGCCTAACAGCACAATATTCGTATTCCTTTCTCACCCCAATATAGCCAGTCTCCGTCCTATAAATAGTTTGCGTTGTAATATAATTACTAGAAGATGCAACAATCATCGGATCAATCGTTACTGGATATACTCGGTCTTTTGCATTAATCCATGTTTTATCCGCAATGATACGAAATTCATATATATCGCCGCTTCTTTCTATCTCATAATCCACGGCTTTGCTCTTCTCACCGTTTGCATCATACATATACGGCGTAGGAATGCGAAAGATGGATTTTTGTTCCTCTTTTTGCGCATACATAATTAACTCATTCTGCTTTTCCGATAATTTTAAACCAAGATTTTTAAGCTTCAATTCAAATGTATACTCATAATCATCTTGTTTCTCGTTTACAATAATATTTTCTTTAATCTTTTGACCGCTAATAATATATTGCAAATCTGTTCCGTCTGCAATTCCCGCATAATAAATTTCATCTTCTTGACGATTACCTTTATTATCTTCCCTATGTCGTGGTAAATTCCCGAATACTTCCTTTTTAATTTCTTTCTTTGCTTTTCTATCTTTTTTCCCGAGTAGCTTACATACCACTTCATATTTTCCTTTACGCAAATGAAACAACTTGTTTTCTTGCGTTGATTTGGAAAACTTGATATGCATACCATTATTCGTATTCTCAAAGCCCTCTATATCATCTTCATCGGTCTTGAAACTCTCTCTTAAAGTATTGTCGATTGCCACATATTTCCCGGAAGCATCATCGTAATAATGCACCGCATCATTACAAATTTCCGCACGATAGCTTCCATCGCTCATGCGGAAATGTTTTACATTTTCCTCTCTGCGGCTAATATCTTCATACAACACTTTTCGCTCTAATTTAATCTTCGGTTCCTTCGGTTGTAAAAATATTGGCTTTTCCTTGACACTAACCTTCTGTTCCATCGCACTATTTTGCACTTGTTCCAATCCATCCGTTATTTTTACAGCTTCATTCCCCTTCTTTGCTTGCTCTTTAATAACAATTCTTCCCATTATTATTTTCTCCTTCTTTACTTTTTTAATTTAATTTCTAAAATTTGTGGATAATAATAACTATCACCCGTTGCCACTGCGCTCACACTTCGCCGCCGATCATTCCTTATTTCAAATCCGGGACTCCTTGGTTGTCTTAATCTCATCATCTCATAAATAACTTCTTTCACGTCTATTATTTCATAATCCATCTCATTCCGCACGGATTTTAACAGTTGTCCAACTCCCACTTTTTTATTCCAAGTCATTCCAAACGTGCACCACGTCTTCAATAATTTATTGGCAATTAACTCCGCCTTCTTTCCTTTATTCAATTTTACCATATATAATTTTGCATCTTCAATTATATAAAAACTTAAATCCAACAACTGTGCTACATCAAATCTAGTATATAAACTTTCCTTCCCGAACTCATTAGACTCCCCTAAAAAAGAAACTCCTCCAAAAACATTATTTTGATCAGGATATTTTGAATTTATCGTCGTATCGTAAATCATCTTTTGTAAATGCATATTAATCTCAAAGAAAATTTCCTCTACTTCATAATCGCAAGAAACACTTAACTCGTATTTTACATCGCTCATTTTTCTACTCTTTATCCGCAATGGATAAACTTCGTTTAATTTTCTCCCTACAATACCATTCACGAGCAAATAAGGTATATGTTGAGTTTCCATTAAAGCAAAAAATCTTTCATTTTCTTTCACTGCCTTTTGTCTTTTACCTTCAATTATTAGCTTTAACTCTCGAACCCGACTTGTCACTGCAATCCCGTTTATTGTTGGCTCAATAAAAACATTTTTATTGAAATCAATTACTACGTACTCATCATTCGCTATTAACTTTAATTGATTATTTACCACTGTAACCTGTACATTAATCCCATTATACTCATAGCCTTTTTTAGTCGAAACAAACATTCCCTTAAATATTCGTTTATCTTCTCCATAAATAGGAAAACTAAAATAATAAGCTGTTAGCCCCCCATCTTTTTCGTTGATCAATATTCGATAAGGATTACTATTTTGAAGATTGATATCTAGCTCTTTCTCATTCCTTATCTTACGAATTTCCGCCAAAATATCCATAACCACCTTAAGCCCATTCTTTTTTACTTCCATTATATCCATTTTTTTAATCAAATCACTGTCAAATTTTTTAACGCTATATCTCTTCCCCATGCTACAATTGTTTTTTAGGCGTGTGCTTGTATATACGAGCGGCGCCGCTTTGCGGCGCCGACAAGCACACGCCTAAATCGGGTAAAATCGAACCATAAGGAAAACAAAAATTAACGAACGCGGAGTCCGTCGCTGAACCGCTTGACGGATCTCCGCGCGTTTTTCGTTAATATGACTTTTGTTTTAAACCCTTATTAACCGTCGCATTTTAACTCGAAGCATAGCGCAATTGCTTTTTTGTTTCCTCGTCGAAATAACCTATCAGTTCTCCGTCTTTCGTCCAACATTCAAAGTTATCTTTAAGCACAACTTTTCTTTGTTTTCTGCCTGTTTTACAAATAACGTTTCCTTCCCCACGGATAGTCACAACGTAGTACATAGGAATTCCTCGCGAGGAAACAATACGAGCGTTTTCTTTTGTGATATACTTCATAATGTACCTAAGCGCTTTTGCATACTCAACCTTTTGATGCAAAATTGGACTAAAATCATTTCGCCCGAATTTATTGAAAAAATATGTATTTTGCATAATCGTTTTCATATCGTGCAATCGGAAATTATAATCCCGAATTTCTTCAAACTCTCCCGGCAGCTCACCCCTAGGAATCTTTACGAAAGCATGAAAATGCAGGCGCCCGTTTTCACCGCCTCTTTCCCATACGCCCATATATTTCCAATTATGCCTTAGCGCCAACGTCCTAAGCGTAATCATAAGTTTTTTCTCAAACGACTCTTCCGTTTGCTTTTTATCGTCATACGTAAACGTTGCAAAATAATCAAACTTGACGTTGTTTGCTTTACGACGAAAGCGCTTGGCGCGTTCCTGCGCCGCGCGCTTTTTATTTTCCAGTTTTTTCTCAACGTACATTTGAGCATTTCGAATGTTCGCAAAAAAAACTTTCATATTATCAATTAAAAAAGCTTTGCGCTCTTTTGACGCCATAGCAGAACTCTCTTCGTATAATCTTACAAATTCGCTAGACCGTGTAACCTTACGCGTTACGGTCTTTTTTAGTTGAATACTCGTTTTCAAGGCATCCATGTCCGCGTTGAAATCTTCTTTTGGCGAATCGAAGATATTCTTTTGACTGCATTCGTTAAGCTCATTTTCGAATGGACATCGCAGCATTTCCTCCTCTTCATCATCCAAAATCTCCAACGTCGGTTTTTTTGCAACCTGCTTTTGTCCGTTCGCTTCATGAACGACGTACACCTCTTCCACCGCCTTATAGCGTTTCTTTAATTTTCTCTTGGTATGCGGAATGCCGATATTATGATCGCCATTGTTATAGACTTTCATCTCCGTATACCAATCTTCTATTTTTTCTTCCATTTCAGCATTTTCCATTATTAAAACCTCCTAGTTTTATTCTCCGTACAAACCACGGATAAAGTAGCTGTTTTGGCTTCTCAGCTCGGCAACGCTTGCTTTTACCGTTTTGTACTCTAAATAATCTCTAAGCCCTACGCCAGACTTTTCCGCCAAATCATTGAAATAATCGGAGAAACAGTCCGTTGAAAACCGCTCCCGATATATCTTATAATCCGCCAAGAAATATTTTTTCTTCTCCGCTTTTCCATCCTGCGTTCCGCGCTCTTTTTCTATACTCAGCACCGAATACCCAAACCGATTATAAATCCGTTGGCAGTGCGCATATATCTTGCTCACCACCGCTTTTAAGATATGTATCAACAGCGTATTATCCCCACGCCGTGAACGTAAATGATAATACATCCCCAAAAACTTTGTAAACAGGTGATCGTATAACCATTCTTCCAGCGTAAAGAACGGAAGCGCCAGCTTTGGCTTACCGCTTTTCACTATCGTGAGAATATCTGCCAAATCGCGTGCATCCGCGCCCCAGCTTTCCGGGCGCTGTTCGTCCGTAAATACCTTGATAAACGGATAATTATCCACCGTTGCGCTATGTCGGCACATTTTCAGCCACGAATTAAACAAATCGTTTTTCTGGTTGGTTTCGTCCGCGCCCTTTTTCAGCTCTTTCAGCTCTAAATTATTTGCGCGCTCTTTCCCGACTTCCGTAATCACGACTACACCAAACTCAAAGCTGCCTGCCTTGGGGTTATTGGCAACTACCTTTCGTCCAAGCCGTAATATGTCAAAATCCAAAATATGCGCAAACCGCGTATACTCCACCGCAGGTGTGAAAAAGCTGTACTCCCGCAAAGGGAAGTTATAACCATACACCACTTCCTCTTCCCGGATAGAATAATTCGACACCAAAAGACTGCTCTCTATCACGTAAATGAAATACAATTTCGCATACGTTTCTAGCACCTCAAAAAGACTTTCCTGTTTTAATCCGCTGTCATAAAAAAGTCCGTATCTCGCCACGTCATACCCGTATAATTGCAGGTCTTCGCGACCGTGTTTTATGTATCTATCCCGCTTTTTAGCTACCCATGTACGTATCGAAGCAAGATTATACACCCTGCCATACTCCATACACGTTTGCAATTCTCGCTCGAAACACACCCACGGAAAGAACGGAAATTTCATATCCTGCTTTTGTAAACGCTTAAACGCTTCCTGCCGAAACATCACCGTTTGCGATAATGCCATATCCGTTGTCATTGTCGTTTTCTTTTTGCCCATACTCCCGCACGTCATGGATACGATCGGCAGTTCTTTTATAAATCCGCAATCCCGTGCTTCGTGGTATTCTAAAATACTTCTTGCAATCCGTTCCCGAAACCGACAAAACAATATCCATACCACCGTGCCCGTTATCATCCACGGAAAATGCCTTATCACCAAACCGACGTCCAAAAATAAATTTCTAAACTGCTGATACAGCGTTGCAAAATTGAGCGTGATGGCAAAATAGAAATAATAGGAAATAAACGCAACAAAAATAGACGCGAAGTTGACGTTCAATATCCAAATGAATATCCATATCTTTTTCCACGCAGGGTGTTCCCCTAAATACCGCTTATACAAAATCAGCGCACTCTTGCACGGCTGATACGTATGCATCGCAAGCGTCTTGAAAATAGAAAGCGCAAACGTGTCTTTATTACACCTATCGTTAGGCATATTATAGAGCCGTTTCACAAGCATTCCTAAAATCAGCACCAAAGGCACCGCTATCATCACGGCGTATGCCAATATCAACAGCTTATTCGCAACATACCCTAAATACCCCAAAAGGTTATTCCTTTCAAAGAGTAATTTACCGTATATCTTACCCCGAAAGGAGAATTCTTCCTGCGTTTGCGGTAACGTAGACGGAACGCTTTCCAATACCTTAGACGGATACAAAACCTCTACCTTTATCGGCGTTTCTATCCCTAAGATTTGCCGAAAGAAAAACACCACCGAAGAACCGATCCCTGACAGCGTTTCCCACAGCCGTTTATACGAGTCTTGACACCATACTGCGCCGATTAGCATAAAAATCGCCGTAATCATAATTGATACCGCGATATGTACTTTTCTCTTATCCACTGCCCGTCCTCCTTATTAAAAATATTTCGCACTCTACGTCATAAATCACGTCATCGTCTACCGCTATAAACGCATACGTTTTCTCTTCTTTTTTTAGCAAAATTTTACCATCTTGGTAATCGCATATATCCAATAAAAGAATCTCTCCACCGCCTGCTCCATACCATACCTGTTCTTCGGTGAACGCGACCATGGTACCGTCATTTCCCTTAAAAACCGTTCTTTTATAAATCTCGATTGTATCAGGATAGCTATTTAGCCGATTGCCTGTGTATAACAGACAACCGACCAAAATTACTACCAAAATCAATACAATTAGCGCGAGTATCCGTTTACCCGTTTTTGTCATTGTCTTGATTATCCTCCTTACGTTTCCGTTTGCGCACTAGCCATTTAAACGGCTTTGTGAAAATTGCCACAAACCCCCGCCCTATAACAATACCAACCATCCGAATAATCGGCCAAAACAAAACTACCAAAAACGACACGATTACTAATCCAGCAAGCATTTTTAACCAAGTCATCCACTCCGAAAGTCCGTTCATCACGTCACTCCCTATACCACCTAACGGTGGCCTGTCCGACTCTGTATCCACGGGAGGCTGGGCATCTGCTACCACGTCTATGGGATTAGATACAACCGGGATTACCGTTTCTACCGTACCCGTTGTAAACGTGACGTCGATGATGTCAAAGTCCAAATTGACCGTTTGTTGAAAAAAGTATGCGTTGGTATCGCATTTTTGCCAGCCCTTACCCGTTGTAAAAATACTGCCGTCCTTGTAATATTCGTACAGCGTCGCTTCCTGTGCTATGTAATCACTCGTTTGGTAACGGAACAAATACACCGTCGCAAGGCCTTTATTTTTCTTGTAAAAATCCATGAAATCGTCATAGTCCGACTCCGAGATATACAAGCGTTTTGCCACTTCCGCTGCCGTACCGACAACGTCGCTATCCTGCACGGAATAAATGGCTTTGATGTTATCAAATACTTCCGTCGTCACTTTATCCGCTACGTCAAACCCGAACAATCCGTTCCACCAAGATTTATCAATCGTCTGATCGGTGAGCGAATACGTTTCTTCCGCACGGATATTCACTTCCGTGAACGCGCTATCCACACTCGAAAACATAACCCTGCTGTACTTGCCGTTGACAAGCTCCCCGCCGTAGTCCGTTTTACTGCTTTCTAGTTTCGACATAATCGTTTCCGAAGATACCGTGAAATGATCCGCGCTGTCCGTGCCGCTGCCCGCGTAATACATCGCATACAACGGATTGACAATCTCGCCGTAATAGTTTTGTATCATCGAATGCCCCGACCAGCCCGTCATGGCGTTATAGCCGTAACCGAAATAGCAAGTAGCGTTCGAGAACCCTGAACCTGCGCCCTCACAACCGCCATAGTACATATAGTACAAATCGTCCGTGTGATAGCCCTTACTTGTGCTGGGCAGCGCTTTCCCTAAATACGAAGAAATTGCCGTATATGCCGAGTAGTTGCCTGTTACCAAAGACGGCGCTAACACCGCATTCAACCACGTGGCGTGTACCGCTGACATTACACCGTATTTTTGAATAATGTTATTGGGTACGGCAAAATACACGCTATGCAAACTGTCTTTATGCCATTCGCTTTTCCCGTTCGTACCCTCCGGGCGATAGACCGTTTGGTGTACGTTTAACGTCAGCACTTCCGTTTGCTCGCTGTTGCATTTTAACGTGTTTTCCGCATACGGGTTACTGCCAAAACCTGCTGCATAACCGCTGTATTCATACGTTGCCGCTACCGTAACGTCCGTGGTGTTCGTCGCACCGTAGACCATCAGCTCGATACTGCTTACGTTATACACACGCTTACTGCTGTTCAGCTTTAACAGCATTTCCTCGCGTTGCGCCGGGGTTAAGTCTACTTTGAACTTGTAAAACAATCGTTCATAGTCAGCTTCCTCACTGCAATTTAAGTATTTCAGCGGGTATTTCGTATAGCTTGCCGACGCGTCCGTGCCGTAGTTAAACTGAATACTGTTTAACGGGTGCGTGCCTGAAAAGTTCAAGCCCTTGGGGTTATATACGTATACGTACAACCCGAAATTGTCCTGCAAATTTTCATAAAACGAATAGCAATACTCCACAAACGATAACACCTGCGTGTTCTTTTTCGTGTCAAACCCGAACTCATCCAAGCTAAACTCTTTACCGCCTATCTTGGATTGTTTCAAATCGTCCAACACGTTTGTTTGCTCGTACGTTAATACCGTATCTGCCTTTGCGGTTATAGGCAGCGTAGCAGGGATAAACCCTGCCAACACCACCCAAAGCGAGAACATGACCGAGAGTATTGCAAATATCCCTTTTCTACAAATTCCTCTCATGCGCTGCCTCCCGAATTTATGCTACAACCGTTACCGTAACACTCTTTACTTGACCTGCTACGTATGCCGCAATTACCGCAGTACCCGGTTTCAATGCCGTCACTTTCCCGTCCGCGCTCACTGCTGCTACCGTTTCATCCGTAGAACGGTATGCTACGGGCAATCTAAACGTAGGCGTGATCGTCGTTTCCAAACGGATAGATTCACCCACTTTCAGCGTTTGCGTGCCCTTGGGCGCGAGCGTGAACTCGTACATGCTACCATCGTCCGTGATAGTGGTAAGCCCGCTTGCAAGGTCTACCGACTCGTTGATATAGCCCTTAACACGCGTGTGGATATCCGCGTCCATTGTACCCGTGCCGAGCGTATGATTGTTTAATGCATGCGCCGATACGTATGCGATAGATCTCGCGCTCGAACGGTACGTTTCCCCATCCGCAAACGATGCGTATTGATAGGATTTCGTGCCGTCCTCGTGCGTCGTGATAATCATACCGAGCGCCACAACTTCCAAGTTCGTGGACGTCGCGGGAATGCCCATGAGCTTGAAACGGAAATAATAATCATCGCCAATCGCATGAATGTTTTCCGTAAACTCGCTGACAATATAATCGGTTACGCCCGATGCTTCAAACGCAGGAATCCAGTCAATGACCGTATATTCTTGCGGGTTCGCTAAATCAAACGCTTTTTTCGGGAAACAAAGCATGGCAATGCTCTTATTGGAGCTTGCGTCCACTTCCGCTTTCAACGCGCTCGAAAGATTGCAAGTAAATCTAAGCGTAGGACGCGTGGCGTGGTCGCCTAAGTACAACTCCGCTTCCTTGTTCATTTTCAAACCGTCTGCTTCTAACGTAGATACGTTCGTGGGAACTTTAAGCCCATCCAGCGGCGTTACTTCGCCATCGTCTTTCCAGCTCGTATCATCGTTACTGCTGTTTTGCTGTTGCTGCTGTTGTTCCGTAGGCGTTCCCCCAAGGACAGCTTTTGCTAATAAGTACGCGCCACCGCCGATTGCGATGAGCAACAATAAACTTAATAAAATGTTGATAAATTGTTTCATATTTTTCCTTTCTCCTTATTTTTCATTTTTTTGATTGTGCTTAGCAGCGTATCAATTGACGCCGCCGCTATGATTGCCTGCTTGACCTTCCTGCGTTTGGTATGCAGTCAACATACCTGCGCCAAAGATAGGCATTTCTCTGTCTACCCATCCAAAACCGCCCGTTACGTAATAATACGTACCGTCTATGTCCGAATCCGCGCGATAAATCATGCTTTCTTCGTTCGTTTCTTCATAGAAGAACCCTGCCGTGTTATAGACGCTGTTACACCATCTTTCCCACGTCATGCCCGACAGCGCTTGATACGTCGTGCCGTCGATTGAGAACGTCATTACCTGCTCGTCCGCATTGGATATGAACCATTTATAGAACTCCTCACTAACGGTTGTCGTGCCGTCAAACTGGATCGTTCTATACGCCGCATCCGTCCAGCCGCTCCCTTCTTCATATAACTTAACGTAGCCTTCCGTGCCAAGCGTAATATCTTCCGACATAGCCCAAAGCGCCGTTGTATCCGTCATGTACATTGTATAAAAGTAGTCAAAGCCGAACGCATAATCAAACGTTTCATAAAACAAATCTTCCGGTAGGTCGATTTGCTCCTTAAATTTCCAAATGCCTTGCAATTCATACGACACACCTGTACGGAAACCGTTTACCTCCAACCAGTCATAGAACTCCTTGGATACGCCTTGCAGCGTTTTAAAGGTGAGCACCTGCGCATCGACAATCCAACCGACGTTTTCACCGCCCGTAGGATCAACCGTTTGATACAACACGTCGTTCAACGTCTGCGAATCACCCGCACCTACGTACCAGCCCATGCCTGCATTGTATTTCCAACCGATACTTTGATACGCCGTGCCGCCTGCCGTGAAATTGACTACTTGAAAAAACTCTTTATCGCTTATAAGCTTGTCTTTCAACACCCACTTGCCTTCCACACTGAAATCAAACTGCTGCATTCCGCAAACCCTACACGTACCGTTTTCGTATTCGTGCTCAACAATGGCAAGCGTTTGTTTCTTGGTATCACCGCACGTAACACAGTAGTACGTCATTTCACCCTCTGCCAAACACGTCGGATCGCGATCTACCATACCGCCGCCCCAATCATGTCCAAGCGCAGGAAGTATCTCGCCCGTTGTCGTTTTATCGCAGTTTTCACATTTTTCACCGCCCGTATAGCCGGTAGTTTCACACGTCGCTGCGTACGCGACAAGTTCTTTCATCGAATGTCCCGTTGCCGGTATTTCTTCCTGCGCCACCAGCACTTGATTACATACACTGCAATGCGCGCCTTCCGTTTTGCCCGCCGCTTCACACGTGGCTGAAATTTCCTCGTCCACAACCACCGTATGTCCTTTTGCGGGAATAGCATTCGGCGCTACGAGCACTGTTCCGCACACACCGCATTTTATGCCGTTCGTTGCACCCGGCTTTGTACACGTTGCCTCAACTGCTTTGATTGCCATTTCCGTATGCGCAACCACATCAAGCTCGGTCGTTTGCGTACCCCCGCAAAGGGTACATGTTTTCGTAAATGCACCTTTTTCTTTGCAAGTAGCAGGTTTCGTTTCCTCGCCCTCATTCCATTGATGCGTACACTGCACTTGCTCGATAACTTTATCTATCTCGTCCTTGATATGACAACCGCTTGCCATAAACGCAAAAACAGACGTGATACCCACCGCAAGTGTGAGCAGTACGTATTTAATAGTTTTCTTCACTGCGCTTACCCCCTTCTTTTGTATTGGCTTATGTAATTATCGCTACGCTTACGGTTATGTGCGCCACGCTTATAACCTTTCGCCGCAAACGTTTTTGCACCGATACGCTTGGGAAGTTCATAAGCGTCTTCCCAGCCGCGCGCGTAACCAATATCGTATGCCGTTCGCATATCGTCTTTATATT
Organism: Candidatus Scatosoma sp.; assembly: GCA_045632625.1. Classification (GTDB taxonomy): domain Bacteria; phylum Bacillota; class Clostridia; order Christensenellales; family Borkfalkiaceae; genus Scatosoma. The sequence continues at coordinate 15,330 of JAZQWZ010000007.1, forward strand.
TAGGACGACGCGCCTTAGTTTTCTTTTCCTGACTTGCGTTATTTGCACGAACAGGAGCTTTTTTATAAGTTTTCTTCGTTGTTTTTGCCATATAACTTCCTCCTTTTATTAGTCTAATAATCATCCACCCGAATATGATATGCACCTCCAAAAGTTTGTCTAACTTTTGGGGTGCATATCACTATCGCGTGGTTTTTCTTTATATCAAAAAGGCTGCAATATTACTATCACAGCCTTTTTTCTTACGCTTGACGTTTACCCGTCAACTGCGTTCATCTCGTACCTGCCCTATGCTTTTATCTCGTAAGCATGTCGAGCATATCTTTACCCGAAACACGGAAAGGCTTAATTTTACATTCGTAAACCGTACCGTCTTCATCCACCGAACGAACCGCATACGTCTTACCTTTGATTACCTCGCCTTTTTCATTTTTCATTTCAAAAGGTTTAACAACCAACTCAGCCGACATCTCGCCATTGAATACGATATCAAGCACGGTATAGCCGCCAATATCGGGAGGCACTACCTGCGCCTTAAAATGAACCCCTCTGATTTCACCTTGAACGAAGTAGGAAAAATACTCCTTACCATCCTTTTCGTACGTTTCTCTTTCCACCATAATCTTATACTTTTCCATAAAAATCCTCCTTTACATTATTATTTCTTGCTTTTACCCGTCGCTTTCACGCCGCCTTTTTGACGAGAAAGCTCCGCCGCCTCTTTCTTGCTTTTACCTTCGGAAATTGCCTTTTTGTATTTAAAAATACCAGCGTGATCCGATTGACATTGCAAATACCCAGAGCGCATACCTGCTTCATAATCCGTCAGTTCTTGACCTTCTTTCGGACCGTAAGTATGCACTTTCGCTTTTCTGTCCTCCGCATAGCCCTTTGCGCGCTTGGAAGGTACACTCCATCTACGGTTATTGTACTTATTATCTGCCACTATCTTTTCTCCTTATATTTTTTGGCTTGTCCGTCTCGCCGATAACACAGTGTTTGCCTACTTTCTTGATGGGTTTGAGCCATCGGCATTTCAGCTATAAAATTATTTTGTTTTTATAATCTAACGCGTTATCCTTTGGAACACTACGTCCCCGTGCGAACTTGTGTAGGTGGCCACCTTTACCGCTTGCGACACGTTGACTCGCCCAAATATATTTGTAACTGCGCCAATTATACTTTTTTACCTATGCCCTATCGTTAATCCACATAACGACGGGCATACATACTGCCTTGAATACGCTTGCCGTCCATATGAATACGGTTCTCAAATACCGATTCGTACATGGCATCGCGTTCTTTCGTGCGTTTATAGAATACGTCAATGCTCGTAATCATCGGAGATTCAAAATCGTTCTTCCTCACCGAGATCGTTTGCGTCACGATGTATTCCTGCGTGCGATATGCGTTATCCGCAATCTCAAGCTCATCGATAAAACTCAACATACGCCTTCCTCCTTGTTTATCGTTTCCCGGAAGAATTGCAACAGTTGTCCGCTTAACGATTGCACGTAATTTAACGTATAATTCATTTCAAGCGCTACGTTTTCTTGCGTCCAACCCTTTACGTACAAGCCTACGTATACGTGATACAGTCTTATAGGAGCTTTTTGGATTAAATTTGCGTACCGTTGCACAATATTCAGTACGTTGGAAGGTAAGCCCTCTGACATATATCCGTCCAACTCCTTTTGACGTGAATAGTAATACTTGATTTCACTCAAATCGTCCCTGATTGCTTTTTCATTACACATAGCTTGTCTCCTTTCTTCCAAGTTAAGGTGTTTCCTCAAACCCCTTTCACTAATAAGCCACGAGAAAAGCGTTTTGGGGGGTGTTTTTTTCAAAAAATATTTTGTTTTTTTATTTTTTCTATCGCGACATTATAAATATCGCGCGCTGAATCCCAACGGCAATCTAGTATTTTTGCGATCTCACGAAAACTTTTTCCCTTTACCACGTGAAGTTTTACGATTACTCTTTGCTTATCTGTTAAACAACGCATAGCCTGTTCCAGATCTTTCACTTCTTCTTGCAAAATCAGCTTTTCCTCCGCTGTTAAACCATCCAACACATAATCAAATCCTTTTGCAATCGAATCTTCCAAGGAAAGATGTCTGCGCGTTTCTTTACGTTCTATGCACGCTGCTTTATACTCTTCCTCTAAATAAATACGCCGAGTCTTCTCATCGCATTGTTCAAGTAAAATCGCCATTTCTTCTTGAAGATAGACCGATACCCGCTTCGTTTGGCCGTTTTTTGTTACAACAGTTAATACATATTTTTTCATTTTGTTCTCCTTCTCTCGTCGAAGAAGAACAATAAAGGCCAAGCAAATATAATAGGCAGGGACGCACCTTACGCATACCCTGCCTATAAGCGCCCGAAATTGACGTGCAATAAAGTTAGGGTACACACATAACGCTTTTTGACTAATTCCTTAATCGTTTTCGCTATGTCATATCCGCTTGTCCTTTATTGCAAATCGGGACGAGATTTTATTTATTTTTATTTGATTTTAATAATAAAAAAAGCCGCCGATAAATAGCAGAAATTCGTTTAGAACTCTACTATCTACCGGCGGCCTCTCAATACTGGTTTAACCGTACCGTCTTAGCATATATCCTCTTTCTAGATTTACCATGTCGCTATTTCAGACCGACCAGCGATACTTTATATGCCGTGTTATTTAGTTACAAGACAACTTTTTGTCCTTCCGGCGCACGCATTCGAATTATCGTTTCACGCCTATTTTTCTTTTTTGTTACCGACACCGCTCCGCAATATGGGCACTTCTTCTTTATCAATCCGTCGGGATCTTTCCAAGCCTCCAACTGATGAAAACAATTATTGCACACAATTACTACGGGCGTATAATCATACTGCATTATATACCCTCCTTGATCAATTTTAAGCTGTGCACTAACCTTGATTCACGGGGCGTATCAAGTTTACCTAATACTAACAGTTTTCCTGCCGTCTTTGGCGATGCTTGTTTAGACACATACTCGTTCTTTTATATATGTCGCGCGCAACGGTGCCTTTCTTTCTTGTCTCCCACTTATCTGCCTCGTACCGCTCACTGTACGGACAAAATTTTTCGTCCATCATACCTTTCACCATCCTTTTTCCTTATTTTTTACGTCTGTTGATTATTCAAAAATGCGAACATTTGTTCGGTTTTTGTGATATAATTATACTCCTTTTAATATGTCTTGTCAACTGTTTGAACGGAAATATTTTCCATTTTTTTATATTTTTTCTGTCTTCCAAAAAATATGAATTTTTCTATATAGGCATTATTCGATTGATTGTATCATAGGGAAATCTTTTACGGTCAAACCCTATAATCTTTGCTGAGAATAAGCACTTTTATAAGTTTAATGCAAAGATTATTTAGGGCGAGGTTTGACCGCCGATTTCCCTATGATTTTTGTTTGGCGAATTTTTCGCCAAAGTTAATTAGAAAAATTCATCAGATAACTTTATAGCCTTTTCACCCAAACCCGAATTTGTGTTAGATTCGTAGGCATCTACACCAGCTCAGTTGGGATTAGATGGGTTTCAGTTGTTTTTTTGGGGGTACATACTGGGTATTTTCAGAGTATCCTCTTGGTAAACTTTTTCAAAAAATTGTTTTACAATAAGTTTATCCACAAAATATTCCGACTGTTTCTCCATCTTCGTCGGACGTTATCTGCTAAAAAATCTTTATAGGAGGATATGAATCAACAAGACTTAAATTTAACCGCTACCATTATTTCCCAGCTCGCAGGAGAGCAAAACGGAAAAGAAAAAATTGCAACTATTTTAACCAGCCTTTTAAGCTCTTACGAGAAAGAAGGCTATTTAAGCGTACAAGAAAAACAAAAATCCACTCTCTCTTGTCCGCTGGTATTTACTCAAAAGGAGATTTCAAAAATGGAAAAAACATTTAAAAAAGAATTTATCGCCAACGGCCTTGCCGCTCACGTCCGACGTCGAATCCGATGCAAAAACTCCATAAATTATGAAATACGATATCGACGAAACGGATACGAGATTACCGCCTATGGCACTACGTTGGAAATCGCAAAAGAAAACTTCATCAACGCAACACTCCCTAAAAATATTGAAAAACACAGAAAAAAGAATACTGTTGCAAAGCAAAATTCTTTTATGTACGTTACTCAAGAATGGCTGGAATATAAAAAAGGTAAATTGAATGATCGCACACATAAAAACTATGAAAGCTATTGTCAGCGATATCTGTATTTGCCTCTTGGAGCTATGCCTATATCCGAAATCAAAACAATCGATATAACCAAGATTATGAATACGGTGGAAGGACGGCTCTATGAAGATTTACGCGTCGTCTTAAATTCCGTGTTTAAATACGCTTTGGCAAACGGTTTACTGACCCATAACCCTATGTTGCTTATTCCGTTCAAAAAAGCCGAAAGAAACAACCGTAGAGCGCTAACAAAGGCAGAACGTCAAAAACTCTTTGAACGCTTGAATTTACCCGAATTTAGTGAATATAAGTTGCCTTTTATGATTATGTACTTTTTTGGCTTACGTCCCTGCGAGCTTGAAGATTCGCATTTTGAAGGAGACTTCCTTATTGCAAGAAACGCAAAACGAAAAGGCGGCAAAATCGAATACAAAAAAATTCCTATACATAAAAATTTTAGGGCAATGTTCAATCCAAAGGACGTCACAATGCCCCATAGAACGGACGTGTTAAACCGCATTTTTAAGCGAATTATGGAAGACGAAGAAGTTACTCAATATTTCTTGCGCCATACGTTTGCAACCGTTTGTCAACAGTACGTTCGCCCTGACATCGTCGATATTTGGATGGGCGACAGTTCTGAAAGATTGGTAGGTAGAGTGTACACGCATTTTGAAGACGACTTTATGTACGAGCAAATGCAAAACGTAAAATTTGATATCTAAGTAAAATAGCCTGAACGAAATAATATCGCTCGGGCTATTTTTATGCTAAAAAAAACAATGTGGAATCCGCAATCCCTTTTGTTTCAAGAGAAAATAGGCAAAACCTGCCCCCAAAACTGCCCCCAAAGGGTGGCAAAAATGTGATTTTTTAGATTTTTTAAGGGAATATTTATGCAAAAATACAAAGAAAAAGGGCATTTATGCAACTTTTCTTGCATAAATGCCTTACGCTGGTGCGGTCGACAGGAATTGAACCTGCATGGAGTTACCCACAAGATCCTTAGTCTTGCGCGTCTGCCAGTTCCGCCACGACCGCATTAACGAACATTATTATATATCATGTAGAAAGATTTGTCAACTCATTTTATCCCACTTTTATAAAAAATAAAATTTTTTTCATGCGGAGTTGCCGCACATTCAATCTCTCCTTTCTTTAATATAAAAGAAAAAGCAGAGCTTTTTCGCTCCGCTTATTTTGTATGCCACGTCGTAACGTCAATAGAATACGGAATGGACTTCGGGTCAGCACTCGGCCCTAAATCCGTCAAACGCCTTACCGTTGCGTACCCGTAAGCACTCGTGGTCGCGCGCCAAATATCCGTTTTTACCAGGCGCGTGCGGTACGCCTCAATTTCCAAATTTGATCCTTCGTACAGCAACAAATCGCTTGTTGAAAACGTAAAGCAATAATATTCCGTGTCCGATATTTTTTGAATGCAATAATATAAACCATGCGTATTGTTTTGCGCATCAAGAATATGTTTTAAGTTCCCGCCCGAAATTTTTTGATTAGAATATATAACGCGGTTATTTTGTAAATATCGATGAATTAAAACGTTGTCGTTGATGTTAAGGCCGTATCCCTTATTGTCTTCATTTAAAACAAGGTCAATAAGTACATAATGATTTCCGCCTACCACAGCATCTTCCACCGCACCGCCGGGAAGCAGTTGTTCGGGGTCATACTGGAAATCCAAAAGCTCGACGCTCATTTCTTCTTGCACCTCTTCCGCTTGTAAGTCGGCAAAGCGCCACGTGGCATACACTCCGCCTATGGAAAACAGCGATACAAGACTGATAATCATTATAAACAGACCTTTCATATAAAAGTACCATTCTCCTTTTCGCACAAGCGGTTTATTTGTACAAGGATAAACACCACGGTTTTTCAGCGATTGTTTATTGTCGTACACCTGTATTATATCTCTTTATTAGATGTTTGTCAAATTGTTTTCGCCCCCGCGAAAGGTATAAATTTCACCATTTTACAAATACTGCCTTTATAACTTAAAGGAGATGATTATATGAAAGCAACAGGAATTGTCAGAAGAATAGACGAACTGGGGCGCGTCGTTATCCCAAAAGAAATTAGACGCACGCTCCGCATCAAAGAAGGCGACCCCTTAGAAATTTTTACCGATAGGGATGAGCTTATGCTTAAAAAATATTCCCCTATCGCTACTTTGGAGCGGTTTAGCAAAGCGACCGCGCGTTCCTTAAACGATTTAAGCGGTAAGCTTGCCGTTATTTGCGATACCGACGGCGTTTTACACGCTTTTGGCGAAGGCAAGCGCGATTTGGACGGACAAACACTTTCCCCTGAAATGGATAAGGTGCTGAAAGACAGGCGCAGTTATCTTGCCAACAAAGCGGATGGCGGGGATATTATTCCTGTTTCCACTTTAAGGGAAAACGACGTGACGGCGCAGGTTATCGTGCCTATCGTGCTTGGCGGCGATTGTCTTGGCGCGGTTGTGCTTTTATCCAAAGAAGAAGGTGTAAAAATGGGCGCAAGCGAGCTTTCCTTGGCGCGTTTAACCGCAGATATTTTAGCAAATCAATTTGATTAAGATGATACGATTTTCAATAAAAATAAAGAGGGCAGGTATGTGTTCATCGCATACCTGCCCTATTCGTTTTACTCTTTTTAACGCTTTATATAAACCGATAAAAATCGCTTATTCTCCCGTATAACCCCATACAACCGGTCGTCTACCATGCCAATCGCTTTCCCAACCGCCGGGTTTACTTTCCGCTTCGCAGTAAATTGTTAAGTTGTCGCAATCATAGAAAACGTCATAGCCAATCCACGTCACACTGTCGGGAATTACTATACTTGTTAAGCTGCTACAATAAGCGAACGCAGACCCGCCAATCGAAGTAACGCTGTTAGGAATGGTGACGCTTGTTAAGCTGCTACAATGAGCGAACGCAGAATCACCAATATTTGTCACACTGTCGGGAATGGTGATGCTTGTTAAGCTATGGTAATAAGCGAACGCAGAGCCAGCAATAACCTTACACTCCTCGTGAATGGTTATTGTGGAAAGCCAGGTGTTTACCGGCTCGATACACACAAGATAAGGGTTTCTTTCATTGCCTAAATACCGCATGTTTTCGTATATGTTATACTGTAAATTATTGCAACCTTCGAACGCAGCACCACCAATAAAAGTTATACTGTCAGGAATTACTATACTCGTCAACCCGGAGCAATGATAGAAAGCTCCGAAGTCAATCCACGTCACGCTATCGGGAATTACTATACTTGTTAAGCTGCTACAATGATCAAACGCCAAATTGCGAATGCTTGTCACAGGAAGACCATTATACGTTTTAGGAATAACGACGTCTGCATCCGTGCAGTCCGCACTATAACCAACCTCATAAGCATTAGTCAGTTTATCATATCTCAAACCCACGCTACCTGCGTTATATAAATATTCCACGACTATTTCCTGCCCGCCGTTGCCGTCGTTCAAATCGTATTGATACGTCACCTTTACCGTACAAACGGAAACTTTTAAGGAAGAAAGATTTTCAAAAGCCCTCACGTCCGTGTTTTCTGCAACAATCGTGCCGTCCTTTTCATGAATAAGCTCAATTTTTACAATCTCGCCTACGTTGTCCACGTCGGTTTCATTGACATCAAAGCCTACGCTCGTTTGCGTTTTGGTTGCGTTTGCAATCGTTACGCTCGGCGTTGCTTTTGCTGACGTTTTTATATCCACCGTCTTTACAATTTCTTTTACGCCGTTGCCGTCGTTCAAATTGTATTCATACGTTACTTTCACCGTATACGTGTTGTTAGACAATAAGCCCGTAAACTCTCTCACGTCGACGCTGTCCGCAACAATCGTGCCATTTGCGTGGATAAGCTCAATCTTGGTTACTGCACCAACGTTGTCTACATCGGTTTCGTTGATTGCAAAGCCTACGCTCGTTTGCGTTTTGGTTGCGTTTGCAATCGTTACGGTCGGCGTTGCATTTGCTGACGTTTGGAAATCAAGGTGGATTGTTTCCGCTTTGCCGTTGTTGTTATATTCCGCCATTAAGGTGTACGTTTCTCCTGAAAGCAAGCCGTTTACCTCTGTTGCAGAAACGTTCAACTGTTGCAAAACGCTCCCCTTATAATACAGAGAAAGGGCAGTGAGCTGTTTGTCGCCCGCAAAGGCTTCGTCCCAAATAAACTGGAAGGATGCGCGCTCTTGCTCTATCGTAATATCGTCAAACAACACGATGGGTTTTGTTTGGAACGCTTCCTTATATAATATATAATTGTCAAAGCCGTTTTTAAGATTGTTATACGTGCCAACAATGGCATATTGATACAACTCGTTTGTTTTTAAGCCGTTAAATGTGACGGTATTTTCCCCCACCTGCAATTCCTGCGTAGAAAGAATGTTTGCCCCATCGTAAACGACTGCGTTAAGTTTGCCATTACTGAACGCAATTAAGCCGTCACTGTCGGAAATATGCACGTTGAAAGAAATATCATTGAAGCGGACTGCTTTATTAGAAACACTCGCGGTTACTTGATTGTCGCGCGATACGCCCACTTTCACCGTTTGATCCCCGTCAATCAATACGTCTTTGATTGCCTCGCCGTTGACGTATTTAATTTTGTCTATCGTATACGTCTTAATACCCGAAACTGCACCCACGTTCACCTTTAATATCAGCGTTTCCATATCCGAGCCCGGTTCGAACATATAGCTGGAATACTTTTCGCCGTTTAACGTGAAGGATAAAATTTCGTAATCGTCAGGATTATTGATATGTACGTGGATATAGACGTCTTGGTTGATCGGCGCGCAATATAAATCTTTTCCCGTGCCTTCTATGCTCAATGTGTCCTCTATCTCGTTTTCGATATTTTCATCGTTGGGATTGTCGGGATAAGGATTGTCTTGATCGGGGTTATCGTCCTTATCCGCGTGATCGCCCTTATACCAGCCGTTATGATTGCCGTTGTTGTCCTTGTTGCCATTCGCGCTGCCGTTGCTTGCAGCTTTCATAATCGCTTTATAGCCAACAGACGAGGCAGAAACGGTTGTTTCTGGCTGTCCCGAAACGGTCATGCCCTGATAAACGGGTATGTTACCAACGTTTTCCCCCGTGTTGCCACCACTGCTACTACTACTGCTACTACTACTGCTACTACTGTTGAATAGTGTACCAACATCACAGCCTGACGCAAAAATGCAGCTTACAGCCATTAAAAAAGAAGCAACAACACACAACCATGTCTTTCTTTTCATTTTTTCTTTCTCCTAATAAAAATATTTTTGTATTTAGAGGGCAGGTATGCGTTCATCGCATACCTGCCCCCTTCGTTTGATGTTTTTAAAGTTTCAATCCGCCTACAAAACCCTTGATGGTTTCCTTAATGGTTTGTAACCAGCCAGGTACGGTTTTTCCGCAAACGTTGAAGAAACCGTCCGCCAAAGTACTACCCGAAAGGAAAGGCGTGAAATTGAAGAACCCAAGATGCGTACATAAATACAACGCACCCAAAACGACTACGCAAATCAAGCAACCGATCATCGCGTAAACCGCGCAGGAAAGCGCACCGTCTATTACACGGAAGAATGCTTTGCCTTGCACTGCGTCCGCCAACTTAATCAATAACTTATTGAGTAGCCAAATACCTACAAGCATTACGCCGTAGATGACCGCGCCGCAAATAAGTCTGCCTGTGAACGGAGCGGCAAAAGCGGGTACGCCTATGCTTTCCACAAGCTGCATAAAACGGTTGGTTGTAGCGCAAAGGAACGCATTTCCCGACGCCGTTGCAAACGCCGAGAACGGAAGCCAGAAAGCAACCACAGCGGCAACCGCTATACCCACCTTAACGAACAATACGCGCAAGCTTTCGATAAAGCCTTTATCATAGCCGTTGTTGGCGTTTTTCAAAATAATACCGATGATTACAAAATCGATTGCATAGCGATACGTCCACGTTTTTACGTTGCCAACCCAGCCCTTTGCAAACAAATCCGCAAACGTCGTTTGGTCCATCTTCAAGCCGACGATTGTGAACATGGCCGCTGCTGCGCCGATAAATAAGACTACGCTCACGTTCAACACGCACACAAGACCGCCAAGCAATCTACCGAAGAATTTGGGATCGCCTGTGCCTTTTCTTACCGCCATTTTTGTCGATGCGTACTTTTCGTAATCATCATAATCTTCCTTTTCGGAATCATACTCAACGCCGTTTTCGTCCTTGAAATATTTATCGCCTTTTTTCTTTACGTAGCGAACCTTCGGGCGACGCCACCAAGCGATAAATTTATACGTAAATAACCCGCCAAGGACGCACCCAACCGCCAAAACCGTATCAGAAATAAGCCCCTTGAAATCGGTTGCCACCGCGTCATGAGAAAGTTTTTTAACAAGGAAAAATACTACCGCCATCGCCACCCAGGAAATCCCGAATAAGCTAACTTTGCGCAGACCTTTCTTTGCCCCGATAAAAAACGCCATAACCACCAAGGCGACAGCCAAACAAATAGCCATCGTCGGTAATTTTTGTAAAAAGGCGTTTGCCGAGAATAAGCCGTTTAAAAGCATCATACTTGCTCCTTAAATATTACTCTTTACTTATTGAAATTATCTTTCAGGGAAACGATTTCGGAAAGCACCAGCTTACCCTTTTCGTCCTGACATTTTTTATAATACCCTACGCGCATCAGCTGGAATTGTTTTCCGTCTGCGCTTTCCGCCAAATACGGCTCTGCTTTGCCTTGGAAGATGTGTTCGCTGTCCAAATTCATTCTTTCCGTGAAATCCTGGCCAGCATATTCCGCATCTTTCAAAAGCGGGGCGTATTTTCTAATTTCCGCATCCACGCCCGTTTTACCGTCTACCCATTGAATAGTACCTTTCACCTTGATACCGCTGGTATCGCTGGACGAACGGCTTTCGGGAATATACGAGCATTTGAGCTCCGCCACTTCGCCCTTTTCATCCAAAACCACTTCGTCGCAATGAATAATGTACGCGTTTTTCAAACGCACGTAACCGTCTTGTTTCAAGCGTTGGTATTTAGGCGGGGGATTGAGCGAAAAATCCGCCTTGTCAATATATACTACGTTTGAGAAGGAAATTTTTCTAACGCCCAACTCGGGCTTTAAAGGATGCAACGCCGTTTCCAGCTCTTCTTCGCCTTGGTAGTTGGTGATGGTCACCTTCAAAGGCTCTAACACCGCCATCGCGCGTTCTGCGTTCTCGTTCAAGTTATCGCGGATGCACGCTTCCAAATAGGAAAGCTGACATTCGGAGTTGGCTTTTACGATACCGATTTTCGTGCAGAAATCCAGAAGCGCTTCGGGGGGTACACCGCGGTTTCTCAACCCTGCTACCGTCGGCATACGGGGATCGTCCCAGCCGTGTACGTGGCCTTCTTCCACCAGTTTTTTCAAATAGCGCTTACTCATCACCGTGTTGGTAACGGCAAGGCGCGCAAATTCGATTTGTCTGGGCTTGGGCGCAAAACCAAGGTTGATACCCACCCAGTCGTACAAAGGACGGTGGTCTTCAAATTCCAGCGTACAAAGCGAATGCGTTACCCCTTGCAAATAATCGCAAATGGGGTGCGCGTAATCGTACATAGGATAAATACACCATTGATCGCCCGTACGGTGGTGCGTGCAACGCAAAATACGGTAGATAACGGGATCGCGCATGTTCATATTCGGCGACGCCATATCGATTTTTGCACGCAAGCACTTGCTTCCGTCGGGATATTTACCCGCTTTCATTTCTCTAAACAGCGTCAAGTTTTCTTCCACACTGCGGTTTCTATACGGACTTTCCTTGCCCGCTTCCGTCAGCGTACCGCGCGTTGCGGAAATTTCTTCGGGCGATAAATCGCACACGAACGCTTTGCCGTCCATAATCAATTTTTCCGCGTAATCATAGATTACGGGGAAAAAATCGGACGCATATACTTCTTTCGCCCAGTTATAGCCCACCCACGAAATATCTTTGCGGATCGCGTCTACAAACTCCGTTTTTTCTTTGGACGGGTTGGTGTCGTCGAAGAATAAGTTGCACTTACCTTCGTATTTTTTCGCCGTGCCGAAGTTGACAAGCATACTCTTGATATGCCCGATATGCAAATAGCCGTTGGGTTCGGGGGGGAAACGCGTTTGAATGGCGGAAACTTTGCCGTTTTCAATATCGTCGTTGATGATTTGTTCAATAAAGTTAGTTGCTTCTATCGTTTTCATAAATCCTGCTCTCTTTTCTTAGTGCATTGAATTTCTTTGCAATTCGTGAATTGCGCCAAGGCGCGTG
>JAZQWZ010000008.1:0-1518 GCA_045632625.1 Candidatus Scatosoma sp.
AAAATTATAATAAAAAAGTGCCGTTTCGCAAAACGAAACGACACCCGATAAAAGTGTTTTTTCGCTTTGCTGCGACACAAAACATATAATTATCCTGTAAAAAAGATTTTTATAACGCGAAAAGGTACACTTCTACCCAGAAGTATACTTTTTTACAGAATAAAGTTTTGAGTCGCATTTTCATTTTACCACTTTTTTTCATCTTTTGCAAGCGTTTGGCGGTTATATAAAAAACTTACGGCAGATTGCTTTTCACGCAATCCGCCGTTTTACCATTATCCGTTTATTTCCTTGCGCCTTTTACCGACTGCAAAATCCCCGTCGAAACAATACTCTTTTTCCCCTTAGCCGACCGCACCACCGCCTCTTCAATCAAATCGGAGAAGAACGCCCTTGCGTCCATCACGCGCTCGCAAAATAAATAATACGCAAGGGAGCCAGGCACGGTGTTTACTTCACACAAAAACACCTGCTTTTCGCTTATCAAAAAGTCCATACGCACCACGCCAAACAAGTTCATGCGCTTATACACCGTCTTTGTATACGAACGGATTTTATCGCGAATTTCGCCCGTCAACGCGTACCTACCCCCGCCTTTTCCACCGTTTTCCGCCAAAACCCCGCGCACTGAATCTGATTTTCTCTTGACGTATTTTTCTTCAAACGAATACACCCCGTCCCCAAACGCACATTCAGGCTCAGACACAAAAATTTCTCCGTTTATCGTGTACGCTGCGCAATTTACGTCCATTTTATCCTGCAAATATCTTTCGATAATCACTCTATCGTCCAACGCAAACGCGCTTTCAATCGCCGCTTTGGCTTGCTGTTCATCGTGCGCCACCGCAATCCCTATCGACGAACCCAAATGCGCAGGCTTTACGATAACGGGATATTTCAGCCTGCTTTCAATGCTTTTGAGTAAAAACGCTCCGCGCTTTTGATAATCGATTTCGTTTACGCGGATATATTCCAACGTCGGCACACCCAAGCCGCGCAGCACCACCTTCATCATGCACTTATCCATAAACACGCCCGACGAAGTCAAATCGGGGGACGCAAACGGTACGCCGTTGCATTCCATCCAAGCGGAAACGCCGCCCCCTTCGCCCAAGCCCCCGTGACAGCAGTTGATTGCCGCGTCGATTTTCGCGATGCGTTTTATTTTCTTTTTCGCCGCGTTAATCGCGTACAGCACGCCGCCGTCCAGCACCACGCGGTTAAATTTCTCATATTTTTTCTGCTTGAAAACCGATAAATCGTCCATTTCGTCCGCCGTGTACGCACCCCCGTCTGTATGTAAATAAATGGGTATCACCTGATATTTTTGTTTATCGAGTACGTTCATCACAAACACGCCCGTTAAAATGGAAATTTCGTTTTCCGACGACCTTCCCCCAAACACAACCGCCACTTTCCGCATAAAAAAACACCTCCGCCTCGTATTCGTCCGCTTTGGTGTTTCTCGTTCTTATTCTTTTGTGTTTTTCGTATTTAGTACACGTCGGGCAAATCGTT
>JAZQWZ010000009.1:0-1720 GCA_045632625.1 Candidatus Scatosoma sp.
GGCGGGGACAGGTATGCGTTTACCGCCTGAAAATTTAGACGGGTATAGCTTTTTATTGCTTGGAAAAAGCTGTACGATTTGCTTGACGGACGATAAATTTATCCGTTTTGACGGAGAAAACAACCGTATATTTTTGCCACGCAAAGGCGCAAAGCAAAAGCTTATAAAATGGTTGAAAGAAAACGCGCTTCGTATCTTTACGCAAGCCGTAAACGAGCGCGCAAAGCAAATGCAAACGCCCTTTCAAAGCGTGGCTATCAGCAGTGCAAGAACGCGTTGGGGGGTATGTACGGGCGATAATAAACTGCGCTTTTCCTTTCGTTTGTTGTATGCGGAAAAGCGTGTGATTGATTACGTAATCGTACACGAGTTGGCGCACGTCCAGCATAAAAACCACGGCAAAGCCTTTTGGGCGGAAGTGGCAAACTATGTGCCCGATTATAAACAAAAGCGCAAATGGCTGAAAGAGCGCGCGTATCTTATGCAAATTTTCTAGGTAAGCGTACGTACGTGTTTAACGTACGCGAAAAACAGGTATATAATAGGTAGAAAACAAAAGGACGAGAAATAAAATCGTATGTTAGAACTTAAAAACGTAAGCTATAAAGTACAAACGGAAACGGGCGAGGAAAAGTATATCTTGCAAGATATTAACCTGACGCTGGACGAGCGCTTCGTGGCGTTTACTGGCCCGAACGGCGGCGGTAAATCGACGCTTGCTAAGGTGATTGCAGGTATTATCACGCCCACGTCGGGCAAAATTTATTTCGACGGCGAGGACATCACGTCGCTTTCTGTTACCGAACGTGCGCAAAAGGGAATTTCGTACGCGTTTCAACAACCCGTGCGTTTCAAGGGCTTGACCGTGCGTGATTTAATCAATATCGCGGCAGGAAAAACGCTGAAAGTATCCGACGCCTGTGCGTATTTATCCGAAGTGGGTATGTGCGCAAGAGATTATATCGACCGCGAAGTCAATGCGTCGCTTTCAGGCGGGGAATTAAAGCGCATTGAAATCGCCACCATTTTGGCGCGCAGCACCAAGCTTTCCGTATTCGACGAACCGGAAGCGGGGATCGATTTGTGGAGCTTTGGCAACCTTATCAAAGTGTTTGAAAAAATGCACGAAAAAACACAGGGTAATATTTTGATTATTTCCCACCAAGAACGCATTTTAAATATCGCCGACCGTATTGTGGTAATCGCCGACGGACGCATTCGTCAGCAGGGTGAACGTCAAAACGTACTCCCTGATTTGCTTGCGGCGGAAGCTTGTAAAATTTTGACGGACAAGCTGTAATGCACGGGGCAGGTATGCGTTGAACGCAAAGGAATGTATAAAAATATGGACGCAATTGAAAGAGATTTATTGTTAAAAATAGCCGATTTACACGGCGTACCGGAGGGCGCGTATAACATTCGCGGCAACGGCGAAACGCACGGGAGAAGCACTACGGCAAATATCGATATTGTCAGCAAAACGGATGGTAAACAGGGTATTGATATCTATATCAAGCCTAACACCAAAAACGAAAGTATGCACATTCCCGTCATCATCAGCAAAGCGGGTTTGCAGGAAATGGTGTATAACGATTTCCATATCGGCGAAAACGCCGACGTAGTAATTGTCGCAGGCTGCGGTATCCACAACTGTGGCGGTAAAGAAGTTGTTTCTCGCCACGACGGTGTGCATACCTTTTACGTTGGCAAAAACGCCAAA
>JAZQWZ010000010.1:0-2315 GCA_045632625.1 Candidatus Scatosoma sp.
GGATCGTAATTGCCGTTTGGTTTGCCTGCACGGTATTTTTAAAACGGTTGTATAGATAAATTTTAGGCGAAATATAGGGGGCAGGTATGCGTTTGATTGCATACCTGCCCCCTATTGTTTTATGTTTATAAGGTTTGTAAATGCGCCGTTAACCCGCGCATAATATCTTGATAGCAAGCGGTAAAATCACGAGTGTACCACGGATCGGCAACGCCCCTATTTTCCCCTGTAAAGGAAAGTAATTTCTTACACTTGTGCGCGTTGGTTTGCCCCACGATACGCTTTGCCCTTTCCTCGTTGTTATCGTCCATGCAAAGCAACAAATCGTAAATTTCACCGTCTTGCCTCGTCAACTGCTTGGCGCGTTTTTCGTCACAGGAAATACCAAGCGATAAAAGCAATTTTTTGACGGGCGGATATACGGGATTGCCGATACCGTTCCAAATTTCTTCGCTGCTTACGGCGGTGGAAACAATCAAAAACTCTTGCTCTCTGCCTGCTTTTTTTACTATATCCTTAAACAAGTATTCCGCCATAGGCGAACGGCAAATGTTGCCGTGACACACGAAATTGATTTTATACATTTTCTTTATCCTTTGTATTTTCCGCCTTTTGCGTTTTTTGTGCCAAATGGCACGCGCCCGCGCTTGGACAGTTTGCACACTGACAGCCACAAGAAGTTTTGCCTTTTTTCTTGCGGGAAACAGCACCGACCACCGCGCTTACCACCACCGCCGACGCGGCAATAATAATTACAATATCAATCCAAGTCAAAGCTTTTTTCTCCTAATGATTGCGTACCTGCCCCCTTGTTTTTTAAAAAAGGAACAGTTTTTTATTTTTTTGCTTTTTTGTCCTGCGCTTTGTTGTACCCAACGATAGCAATCGTTACTACCACAGCAAGCGCAAGCCAAAGAACAATCGTCCAAGCCCAACTGCCTACCGTATACACAATCGTTGACACGAGGTAGGAAGTGAAAATCCAGAACAAAAGTGTCCATCTAAATTTGCCTTTGCCGATTTCCCCCTTTGCCGTAGCTACCGCCGCGAAACAGGGAATGGTAAGCATATTAAACGCGATAAACGAAATGAGCGCAGGGATAGTAATACCCGTTTGCGCGATCATAACGGTCACTTCGTAAACGCCGTCTTCCGTAACGCCCGTGAAACCTGCGAAAATACAAGCGGCGAGCGTGCCGAACGTTGCGATAACGTCTTCCTTTGCAATCAAGCCCGTAACCGCCGCAACAGCAAACACCCAGCCCTTATCCGACAGCTGCGCGCCAAAACCAAGCGGTGTGCAAAGCGGTTGTATAAACTTCCCAAGCGAGGCTAAAATGGAAGTATTCATATTTTCCGTCCCGAGATATTTCCAGTCCCAACCAAAGTTGGACAATACCCAAACGACGATACACGACGCCATAATGATGGTGAACGCTTTGTGGATAAAGTGTTTTGCCTTATCCCACAAATGGAGCATCAAGCTCTTAAAACCGGGAATATGGTAGGTAGGCAATTCCATAATAAAGGGGGACGGCTCGCCGCGCATCGTCGTGCTACGCATAACCAAAAGGGAGACAAGCGCCGTTACGATACCCAAAAGGTACATCGAATAAGTGATAATATCTGCGTTGCCTACGCCAAACCATTGCACGATACCGCCCGAGATGGCAAGCAAAATGGGCATTTTTGCACCGCACGAGAAGAACGGAATTACGCGCAAGGTTGCCTCGCGTTCTTTTTCGTCCGCCATAGTGCGCGTGTTAATCATTGCAGGAACAGAACAACCAAAACCCATGATCATAGGCATGAACGCTCTGCCCGAAACGCCGAAACGGCGGAAAATTCTATCCAGCATAAACGCCACGCGCGCCATATAGCCCGTGTCTTCCAAGATAGAGAAGAACAAAAACAACACTAAAATTTGCGGCAAGAAAGAAAGTACGGACGAAATACCACCCCAAACGCCGTCCACGACTAAGCCCGTAACGGCAGGGCTTGCGCCAAGCGCTTGTAAGCCCGCTTCTACGCCGCTGCCCACCGCCGCTGTCAGCCATTCCATGGCGTTAAACAAGGCTACCCCGGGGGAATTTACACCGCCTGCAAAGAAGATGGCACCGACCGTCGTTTCGCTCATTTTGCCCGCCCACTCGCCAAAAGCAGGGATAATACTACCCAAATAGAGCAAATTTTCCGAGAAGGTCAAGTGGAAAATGGTGAACAAGATTACAAGGAAAATGGGGATACCTGCCCATTTATGCGTGAGCACCTTATCCGCTTTATCGGACGCCGTAAGTTCGCCTACGCTTGCCTTT
>JAZQWZ010000011.1:0-6914 GCA_045632625.1 Candidatus Scatosoma sp.
AAGAAACTGTACAAAAGCGCCATTCTTCTTCTGGTATAATAGTTGCCCGTTACGTAGTGGCAATCGCCGGGGTGGCAACCGCACAAAATTACGCCGTCAGCGCCTTGTTGAAACGCTTTCAACACGAACATAGGGTTTACGCGGCAAGAACAAGGCACGCGGATAATTTTTACGTTTGCAGGATACGTCAAACGGCTAGAACCTGCCAAGTCAGCGCCTGCATACGAACACCAGTTGCAGCAAAATGCAACGATGGTAGGCGTAAATTCTTTCTTTTCAGTGCTTACTTCTTGCATATTGCTTCCACCTCCGACATAATTTGCTTGGAGCTAAATCCTTTAAGATCCATTGCTCCCGACGGACAGGTTACCGTACATGCACCGCAACCTTGACAAACTGCAGGGTTGACGGACGCCACACGGCGTACTTCCGTTTTACCGCCGCCAAGGCGGAATTCCTTATCAACATAGGTAATCGCACCGTATGCGCATACGTTAGCGCATTGCGAACAACCGTTACACATCATTTCATCAGGCATTGCCACGCATGCATTGGTTTTGAGCTTATCTTTTACAAGCAAACCGATAACCTTTGCCGCGCAAGCCGATGCTTGGGATACCGTTTCGGGAATATCTTTCGGGCCTTGACATACACCTGCAAGATATACGCCTGCCGTGGGGCTTTCTACGGGACGCAGCTTCGCGTGCGATTCCGTTAAGAAGTTGTTGGTATCAATACTTGCCGTAAGCAACGTTGCTACCTTTCTTACGGAAGGCTCCGGTTCGATAGCCGCCGCAAGAACAACCAAATCCGATTCAATGGTAATTTGTTCGTTATCAATCAAATTGCAGCCTTGTACCATCATCTTGCCGTTTTCGTTATATACTTTGCCAACCATACCCTTGATATAATCTACGCCGTATTGTTCTACCGCGCGGCGGAAGAATTCGTCGTAGTTCTTACCGGGCGTACGCACGTCGATATAGAACACGTGCACTTCGGTATCAGGATATTTTTCACGGATAAGCATTGCGTGTTTTGCCGTGTACATACAGCAAATCTTAGAACAGTACGGCTTACCGCAACCGCTGGTATCACGCGAACCAACGCATTGAATAAAAGTGATTACCTTGGGATGCGTTTTGTCGGAAGGACGAAGCAATACGCCGTCCGTAGGACCTGCCGCGTTCATCAAACGTTCGAGTTCAAGGGACGTAATTACGTCTTTATTATCGCTATAACCAAATTCGTTATAAGCGTCCAAATCAATAGGTTTAAAGCCCGTTGCAACGACGATTGCGCCGTATTGACGTTCTACAAACGTATCTTTTTGTTCATAATCAATAGCGCCTACACCGCAGAATTTTTGACAAATACCGCATTTACCCGTCTTCAATTTAATACATTGTTCGGGATCGATAACCGCTACGTTAGGGATTGCCTGTGCAAAAGGAATGTGGATAGCGGGACGCGTATTCAAGCCCATATTAAAGGTGTTCAAGCCTTTCTTGGACGGACATTTTTCCATACAAATTTTGCAGCCCGTACACTTGGTTTCGTCAACGTATCTTGCTTTTCTACGAATTTTTACGTTGAAATTGCCCACAAAGCCCTTTACCTCTTCCACTTCGGAATAGGACAAAATATCGATTTTTTCGTGTTGCGCGCAATCCACCATTTTGGGCGTCAAAATACAAGCGGAACAGTCAAGCGTAGGGAACGTTTTATCAAGCTGAGCCATTCTGCCGCCGATGGTAGCGTTCTTTTCTACGATATCCACTTCAAAGCCAGCGTCTGCAATGTCAAGCGCCGCTTGAATACCTGCAATACCGCCGCCGATTACGAGCGCGCGCTTAATAACGGGGCTTTCCCCTTCCGTCAAAGGCGCGTTGAGTTTTACTTTTGCAATCGCCGTACGGACAAGGATAATTGCCTTTTCCGTTGCTTCTTCCATGTCTTTATGAATCCACGAACAGTGTTCACGAATGTTCGCTACTTCTACCATGTACGGATTTAAGCCTGCCGCTGCCGCCGCTTTGCGGAAGGTAGCTTCGTGCATTCTAGGCGAGCAAGCGCCGATAACGATGCCCGTCAAGTTATGTTCTTGAATCGCTTGTTTGATGAGTTGTTGACCGTTTTCGGAACACATGTACTGATAATTTGCGGAAAAAACGACGCCAGGCTCGTTTTTAATCACTTCCGCAACTTTTTCCACGTCTACCGTTGCCGCGATATTACTGCCGCACCAACAAGTAAAAACACCTATTCTTTGCATATCTTCACTTTCCTTTTAATGATTTTTTCTTATTTATTGTATTTTCTATATGCGCTGACGAGCAGTTGCTGAGGGATAAGTTCGTCAACGATAGGCGGGATTTCTTCCGCTTTTATGCCGTTTTTGCCTTGCATACGGACAACCGTTTCACGAACAGCTTCTACCACCGCCGCAGGCGCAACGCCGCGGGGACAACGTTCTACGCATGCCATACACGAAAGGCAATTCCAAATAGCCTTGCATTCGAGCAGCTTATCAATTTCGCCCTTTACAAGCATACCTACAAATTGATGCGGTTTAATATCCATTTCGTTAAATGCAGGGCATCTACCCGAACATTTACCGCATTTCATGCATTTTCTTGCGTCCGTGCCGCTTAATCTTTGCAAATTTTCTACGCGTTCTTCTTTGGTCATGCTTCCACCCCCAACGCCTCAGCAAGCAAATCGGTAAAGTACTTCACCGGCAAAATATCGCCGCCGTTTACCTGCAAGTTGTAAAGACATAAAGGACAGGCGGTAATCACTTCTTCCGCGCCCTTTTCTTTCGCGCTTTGCAATACTTTTTTGCTCTTTTGCTTGGGCAAATCTTGATTTTTTAAGCCAACGTACGCACCGCAGCATTCGTTTCTAAACGGATACGTTACGGGCGTGCCGCCGATAGCGCGGATAAAATCCTCGATAATCGTAGGATTTTCGGGATTATCAAACGCCATAACGCCGCTGGGACGAAGCAACAAGCAACCATAATACGCCCCAACCTTTCTATTGATGGGGTTTACCACTGCTTTTTTAATCGCGTCGAAACCCACTTCGTTTTTCAGCATTTCCAAATAATGCAAAACTTGCGTTTCCCCTGTATAGGGCGTATCCAGTTTCATATAATTGTTGGCTCTAAAACGAATATCGTCGTTGGTTTTTATATCTTCGTTGGCGCGTTTAATTACGTTGTGGCAAGCGGAGCAAAGGGTAAGCAATTTACCGCCGTTTTCCTTTGCATACGCAAGCGCGCGGAATGCGGAAAGCTTGGTTGCAATTTCGTCCGTGCCCATTTTGTATACAGCGCCACAGCATTGCCAATTTTCGATTTCTTCCATTTCCACACCCAAAGCTGCCGCGCAAAGACGTGCTTTTTTATCCAAATCTTTGGCTTTCGTTTTGAGTGTACAACCGGGATAGTAACAAATTTTCATAAGCGTTATTCCACTACCTTATTATTTTTGCGGATATGCCATTTCTTCGGGACGGAATACTTTGTCAAATTCTTCTTCCGTCAAGAAGCCGAGCGCTACGCACGCCTCTTTCAAAGAAATGTTTTCTTTGTATGCCTTTTTCGCTGTTTTTGCCGCATTTTCATAACCGATATAGGGGTTGAGTGCCGTTACAAGCATCAGCGAATTGTACAAATTATGTTTCATTTTTTCTTTGTTTGCCTTGATGCCCGTTACGCAGTTGCTTTCAAACGAACGAATGCCGTCCGCAAGCAAACGTACCGATTGCAAGAAGTTATAAATAATCACAGGCATAAACACGTTGAGTTCAAAATTGCCCTGCGATGCGCCCATGCCTACCGCTACGTCGTTTGCCATAACTTGTACGGCAACCATTGTCATCGATTCGCATTGCGTGGGGTTGACTTTACCGGGCATAATGGACGAACCCGGTTCGTTTTCGGGAATGAAGATTTCGCCAAGACCGTCGCGAGGGCCACTTGCAAGCCAACGCACGTCGTTTGCAATTTTCATCAAGTTGCAAGCAAGCGCTTTTAATGCACCGTGCGCAAATACAAGCTCATCTTTTGCCGTAAGCGCGTGATATTTATTTTCAGCCGTTACGAACGTTTTGCCCGTTAATGCGCTCACTTGCGCCGCCACTTCTTCCGCAAAGCCCTTAGGTGCGTTCAAACCCGTACCTACTGCCGTGCCGCCAAGTGCAAGCTCTTTCAAGCCGTCAAGCGCAAGCATAAGTTGCGACTTCGTCTTTTCAATCATATTCGTCCAACCGCTGATTTCTTGAGAGAATGCGATGGGTACTGCGTCTTGCAAATGCGTACGTCCGCTCTTTACGATGCCTTCGTTTTCCGCTTCTAAACGCTTCAACGTTGCAATGAGCGTATCCATTGCAGGGAATAAGTTATCTTCGATAGCTACCACTGCCGCAATGTGCATTGCCGTAGGGAACGTATCGTTGGAGCTTTGGCTCTTATTGATATCGTCGTTGGGATGCAAAATTTTTGCACCTGCAATTTCGTTGCCGCGATTTGCAATAACTTCGTTGGCGTTCATATTAGATTGCGTACCGCTACCCGTTTGCCAAACGACAAGCGGGAAATGCGAATTGAGCGCGCCGGAAATTACTTCGTCACAAGCCGCAGCAATAGCATTTTTCTTTTCATCGGACAATTTACCAAGCTTGTTATTTGCAAGCGCAGCCGCTTTTTTCAAAATACCAAACGCGCGCGTGATTTCACGCGGCATAACTTCTTCACCGATGCGGAAATTTTGAAAACTTCTTTGCGTTTGTGCTGCCCAGTACCTATCCGCAGGGACTTGCATTTCCCCCATCGTGTCTTTCTCAATACGGTATTCCATGTTGTCTTTCTCCATTAAATTTCGATTTGCGCAATTACGCCTTTCAAAACGTTGGCGCTGTTGCGGAATTTTTCTTCTTCTTCAGCGGTAAGCTTCGGCGTCAACGTCGTTTTAACGCCATCCTTGCCGATTACGCAAAGAGTGCTGAGCGCTACGTCGCTTACGCCATATTCGCCTTCCATCATTACGGAAACGGTAGCGATGGTATTTGCGTTTGCATAGATATCTTTTACGATACGGCAAACAGATGCCGCGATGCCATAGAACGTTGCGCCTTTGCCTGCGATAATTTTGCCGCCCGATTTTTTAACGTATTCTTCCACTTCTTCTTTCGTATAAGGAGAAACGGTAACTACGTCTTTAACCGTAAGCGCGTTTTGATAATCTTCCAAAGGCACACCAGAAATATCTGCAGCCGACCAAGCCACAAACGACGAATCGCCGTGTTCACCAAGAACGTATGCGTGTACTTGCTTTTGGTTTACCGAATACAACTCGGAAAGGCGCGTACGCAAACGAATGGTATCCAAAATCGTACCAGAACCGATTACGCGGTTTTTAGGCAACCCTGTGATTTTGCAGAACACGTAGGTAAGAATATCAACGGGGTTTGCAACAAGCACGTAAATTGCGTCGGGTGCGTGTTTAACGATTTCCGGAGCAATCGATTTTAAAATGTTTACGTTGGTTTGCGTTAAATCGATACGCGATTGACCGGGCTTTCTACCGATCCCCGACGTAATGATAACGATATCGGAACCTTCCGCGTCTTCATACGTTCCTTCATAAATATTTGCCGAATTTAAAAACGGCGTCGCCTGCTTAATGTCAAGCGCTTCTGCTTTTGCTTTTTCGTGTGCAATGTCAATCAAAACGATTTCCGAAACGGGACCGTTTGCTACAAGCGTATACGCGATAGTCGCGCCAACCGAACCTGCACCGATAATGGTTACTTTACTGTTCATAATCTATCTCTCCTAATGTCTAATTATTTCCAGAATGTATTTTATGGACCAACATACATTATACCACAATGCCCCGTTAAGTTCAAATGCTTAAACCGCTTTTAGCAAAAAAAATAATCGCTAAATCGATAAATTTTTATCTTTTTGTCTTTTAATCGGGAAATATAGGAAAATTAGACATTTTTTGTACATAAAAATTGCGCCTTGTCAAAGACAAAGCGCCCCAAATAAGTTATATGATTTTAATCGTCAAGCAATGCGTTTGTAAGCAAAATTCCGCCTTCTAAAACCGTCAAAACCCCACAGGTAACAAAGATCCATGCCACCGTTTCCCTTTGATTAAATAAAAGCAAAAAACCGATGGAGATCAACAATATCGGTTGCGCATAATATAAAATGCTACGCCAAATATTTTGCTTATATTCACTGCATTTAATACGCTCGTATATCAACACGATACCAAATACAATGAAAGCCGCGGCAAGCAAATACAACACCGCACCAACCAAAATCCACCCGAATAAAATGGTGATTACACCGACAACGCATTTTACGATTGCAGGAAGAATGTAACTCTTATATAAATCCACGCAACCCAAAACTATAAAACCTATACCCAAGGCAGTCATTAAAATACTGATTAGGTCTCCTTGCAAAACCGCAAGCACAACCCCTAAGGCAATGAGAAGAAACGCTGTTAGAATTTTCTCAGTCTTTTTCATACACACCACTCTTTACGTCTTTATAATCTATGTATATGTAATGCAAAACAAACTGGTTTCTTCCCTCAGTTATTCGCTTTGCAACGATGCCGTTGCAAAGCTATTGTAACCGTTTTTCTTTTGTAAAATCGTCTTGGACTATCAAGCGTTTATCCGCTTTTCGTCTATATACCGCCGGCATAGGTATTCATGCGAGTGATACATGGATAAGACGCTACAAAACATAATATAGTATATGCAACACCGTTAAAAAAAGACCGTGTTTTTTATAATTCAATAACGCGAAGCGTTGATAATACTTCGCGGTATTTATCTTGCGTAAAAGACACCTTGCCCGTTGTCATAACCGTAGCCGTACCAGC
>JAZQWZ010000012.1:0-18703 GCA_045632625.1 Candidatus Scatosoma sp.
CTGAGCGCAACGATATCTTTATCCAAATAGCCCAAGCGCGTGCCTTCGTCATACAATTCCTTGGTAAGCGGTTGCGAAGCCAACGCTTCTTCGTAGGCAATCAAGTTCTTAAACTTATGCAAGAACCATCTGTCAATTTTCGTGATTTGGAACACTTCGTCTACGGTTACGCCTTTTTTAAGCGCGGCATATACGACAAAAATGCGTTCGTCCGTCATTTCAGGGAGTTTTGCAAGCAATTCTTCTTTGGTGCTATGCAAAAACTTTTTATAATTCATCGTGCTGGTGGAAATTTCCGCGCCGCGCACCGCTTTCATGATTGCCATTTCAAACGACGTACCGATAGACATTACTTCGCCCGTTGCTTTCATGCGCGTACCAAGCTCGCGTTTTGCATACAAGAACTTATCAAACGGCCATTTAGGCATTTTTACGACCAAATAGTCAATCGTCGGTTCAAAGCAAGCATAGGTATTGCCTGTAACGTCGTTGACGATTTCGTCAAGCGTATACCCAAGCGCGATTTTCGAGGTTACCTTTGCAATGGGGAAACCCGTTGCCTTGGACGCAAGCGCGGAAGAACGGCTTACGCGGGGATTTACTTCGATTACCGAATATTCAAAGGAATCGGGATTGAGCGCAAATTGCACGTTACAACCACCCTCGATGCCAAGTTCAGTAATAATGGAAAGCGCCGCCGTACGGAGCATTGTATATTCTTTTGTGGTAAGCGTAACCGCAGGCGCAACGACGATAGAATCGCCCGTATGCACGCCGACAGGATCCACGTTTTCCATGGAACATACGGTCAAGCAGTTGCCCTTGCAGTCGCGAATAACTTCAAATTCAATTTCTTTCCACCCTGCAATGTACTTTTCAATAAGCACCTGCGTAATCGGCGAAAGCATTAAGCCGTTGTGGGAAATAAGGCGTAATTCTTCTTCATTGTACGCCACACCGCCGCCTGCACCGCCAAGCGTATAGGCAGGACGAATGATTACGGGATAGCCAAGTGTGTTTGCGATGGCTACGCACTCTTCTACCGTGTAAGCAATGTCGGAAGGAACGCAAGGCTGGTTGATTTTTTCCATCGTCGCCTTGAAAAGTTCTCTATCCTCCGAACGGTCGATCGCGTCCAACTTGGTACCGATTAATTTTACGCCGTGTTTATCCAGGAAACCGGATTTTGCAAGTTTACAACCCATCGTCAAGCCCGTTTGACCGCCAAGCGATGCTAACAAGCTGTCGGGTTTTTCTTTTAAAATGATGCGCTTTAAGGAATCTTCCGTAAGCGGTTCAAGATAAATTTCATCCGCCAACGCTTTATCCGTCATAATCGTTGCAGGGTTGGAGTTGCAAAGCACAACGTTAATACCCTCGCTCTTTAACACGCGGCAAGCCTGCGCGCCTGCATAGTCAAATTCCGCAGCTTGACCGATAACGATCGGGCCGGAACCGATCACCAAAACTTTCTTTATATCACTTCTCTTAGGCATGCTCTTTCTCCTTTGCCATCATCGCGAAAAATTGTTCGTAAATAGGGTTTGTATTGTTGCCGATATCACAGCATTCGGGCGCAAATTGTACGGACATTGCTTTCAATTCCGCATAATCAATCCCCTCGCAAGAACCGTCGTTTACACTGACAAAGCTTACTTCGCCCGTTTTTATCGTGCTTGTTTTTACTTCATAGCCGTGGTTTTGCGCGGATATATACACTCTTCCGTCCGCCGTGCGTTTCACGGGTTGATTTGCGCCGCGGTGGCCGTATTTGTTCTTTTGCGTGTCCGCGCCCGTTGCAAGCGCAAGCAGCTGATGCCCAAGCCCTAACCCAAATATAGGTTTTTTGCCGAGCAATTTTTTAAGCTCTTCAATCGCTTGCGTATTTTCCTTGGGGTTGCCAGGACCGTTAGAAAGTACTATGCCGTCCGCGTTCGTTTGCAAAATTTCTTCTGCTGTAGCGTTTGCGGGCAAAGAAATCACACGGCAGTCTTGCTTAATCAAATTTGCAACGGAGCTGTTTTTTGCGCCGAAGTTCCAAAGCGCAACCGTGTATTTCGCATTTTCGTCGCCGTACGTTTGCACCGAGTTAGGCGCAACCGCTTGCACCGCGTTTTCAATTTTTATTTTTTTGAGCGCTTGCAATTTCGCAGGCGTTAATTTCTTATCGGTAATCGCCGCGTTCATCGTACCTTGTTCACGCAAAATACTTGTAAGCTCTCGTGTGTCGATACCATAAACGCCCACCACGTCTTTTTCTTGCATATATGCGTTTAAAGAAGTTTCCATACGGAAGTTGGACGGATTTTCGCAAATTTCACGCACGATATACGCGCTAAGCCAAGCGTTTTCGCTTTCCGCATCCGCTCTTGCTACGCCATAGTTGCCGATTAACGGAAACGTTTGCACCACGATTTGCCCAAAGTTAGAAGGATCGGTAAGTGTTTCTACGTATCCGACCATACCCGTCGTGAACACAAGTTCCCCGATGGCGTCGCGTTCCGCGCCAAAGCGGTAACCTTGAAACACCTTGCCGTTTTCCAGCGTTACATACACTTTTTTCTTGTCCATTTTTCGTTTTATATCCTTTCGTTTATTTATTTTGCAATTTTTATATCGGGCGTTACTAAGTATCTTCTATTTGGCGAAAAAAAAGACTGATTCTTGAAAAAATCAGTCTTCCAAAACAAAAGAAAATAAAAATTGAAAAACGGGAAAGCAAGAACCGACGGGCATAACGCTGTGCGTTGCCGCAAGGTTCTTTTGTGCATTGAATTTTCCTACGCTTTTCAACATTTGCATATCAACACCTTAAAAGTTTTTATAATTATAGCACATACGCGCACGGATGTCAACAATTCAAAGCAGTATTTTAAGAAAAACACAAAACTTTCACAAAGCAAATTCTTCTATTTATCGTTCTCCTAAAACCGCGAGCGCATTCGCCTTATAATACCCCCCGTGCAAACGTACTTCTATATACACGTCTTTGGCATTTGCCGTTTGCGCAACGACAGATGCATCCACTTCCGTTTGTTTGCCGTAATCAAAAAGCACGATTTCTCCTTTTGCCGAGCGCAAATGAATTTGCATACGCTCCAACGCAAGACGTTCCCCTGCGCCACATAACGCGCAAAGCAAACTCTCAACCTTGATATTTCCATAATATGCCTGCCGTTGTAAAGACGCGGATTTGCACACGGCGTTTGCAAGCGCTTTTGCCGTTTGCTTGGATCTTGCGCCCTCTACCAAACAAAACAACCGTTTCTTTTGATTGTTTTCCGTAATACGCAACACAATTTCCTGTAAAACACGCTTTAAAGCGTTGAAAAATTTTTTGTATTCGCTATCCGTTTGGGAAATAATATAATTTTTCGCTTGACAGGAGGATAAAAAGCCGTAAAAATCGTTCGGCGAACGCTCTGCGCCCATATACAAGCATTCAAGCGTATCTTCCGCCGCCGAAACAAACGCCTTTTCCAGCATTTGCGGCGTAATATTGACGTCGGTAGTTATGCAACAAACGGTAGATTGCGCGCCCATTTGCCTGCTATGTTCGTCGCCGCCGATAAATATAGCGCCGATACGGCAAAGCACGTCGCCAAGGTAAAATGCATATCCAAATTGTTGCCACTTTGAAGATATAAATTCAGCTGTTTCCATACGAGAAACATCAAAAAATTGACTGCCGACTTTACCCACGTTTACCGCGCAAATTTCTTTGACGTTGCAAGAAAATTTATCCGCCAGCAAACGAAAATCCCCCTTAACGTTGGTTTGCGACGACGCTTGCACGTTTACTACGTTGCAATCGCTTAAAAGTAAGGCTTTTATATAACCGTTTTTCGCGTGGGCCTTACTTAATATTGTATACTCGTCGATAACGGTATTTTCGGGGAGAAGGCAAGCAAAAGCGGAACGTTTCTCCGCAGAAATTATCGTTATGCTATCCGCGTTTGGGCTGGAAAAAAGCGTTTGTACGCGTGGTAAAATAGCGGTTAAGCAAGAAAAGCCGTCCACCGCTTGTATACCGCCGTCAAGCGGAATAAATGGTTGATTTACTGCATTTTTTCGCATATTTTTCCCTTTATGCAAATACAATTTGCACCTGTATTGCCCTTTCGTTTGCTTGATTTAACCCTTGCACAATAAAACTGCCGTCGGCGAGCTCGGTTTTATAAAACCGCAACGTTTCCCCTTCATAGCATTGTTTCGCGTAAGTAAGCGACAGCTTTTTGACGCGTTTTTCCCTTAACTGCGCCAAGGTAAAGCAGTTGAGTGCGTAATCGCAATAGCGCGTATTGTTCACGTGCAAATTGTGGTCGTATTCGGAATTTGCAATCGTAATAACAAAATCAGGGTTTTGTTCTTGAATATCTACCTTAGGCAATTTCCATTGCACGTTTTCAAGCGCTTGGTCCGTGTTGTAGGTGGAATAATCTTGTCCTTCTATACATTTGGACGGCAGGATTTTCCCGTTTTTACAATCTAAAAGGCACCACCTTGACGATGCCGCCGCTACGCGTGCACCCTTTTCGTCTTCAAAAAGATACTCCCTTTGAAAGGTTGCGTAAGTAGGCGGTAACGGCCACGTTTTTAAGGTAATTTTCTCAAAAAGTGCAATAGGACGAATAAATTCGATACAGGTATTGCTCACGACGAATGCGTAACCGTTGGGTTTTAAAAAACGATAGCCAAATCCAAGCTCGTCGGCACTTGCGCCTGCCACTTCTTCCATAAAAGAAAGTGCTACGGACGCTTTCATTTCATCTTTAAAATCCACGTCGCGATAACGAATTTCAAATTGTTGTTTGTATTGATATTTTTCCATAACATCATTATATACTTTCTTAAAGAAAAAGTCAATTTCACAGGTAAATAAATACGAAAAAATTCGTACTTTTTTGCCAAAGATTGCATTTTTTTGGTAGATATATATTGACATTCACTGCTATTTGTGATATAATACTTGTATAGAATACGTGCTTTTCCTATGGAAAACTCCCTATTCTATCACGCAAAGTACTACTTCGCGTGACAAAATACCCTTTATGGAGAACGCTATGATTGAACGCGAAGAAGAACTGGAAGAATTGACGGGTGGCGCAGAACAAAATTTGAGCATTAGCGCCGATTTAATACGCGGACACATCAACACCATCATTTTACGCTGCTTATACGACGGCGATAAATACGGCTATGAGATTATCAGCGAAATTGAAAAAAAGAGCGGCGGTATGTATTCTTTAAAGCAACCCACTCTTTACAGTGCGTTAAAGCGGTTGGAAAGTCTTTCCTACGTTACGTCCTATTACAGCGAGCAAGGACAATCGTTGGGCGGCAGAAGAAAATATTTTGCGCTGACGGACTTAGGACGCCGCATTACCGAGCAAAATCTCGCCGAATGGGAATATTCGCGCACGATTATCGATAGCTTGATTTCCGATGGCGACGCCCATTACGATTTTTCGTTTATTACCGATAAACAACAGGAATTGACGGAATTAAAGCGCGCCCTTGCCGCACGCGAACAAGCGTTGGAAGAAGAAAAAACGGCGCTCGCCGCACTCAAAAACGAATTACAACGCGAACGCGCACTGCTTTCTACACAAAGTTCTTCGTTGGTTAACCAAAAGAACGATTTTATCGAGCTGAAAGAACAAGTCGACCGTCAATCCGCGGAGCTTAACGAAAAACAACGCATTTTAAGCGAAAAAGAAGGCGAAATTCAAGCCAAAGAGCTTATGCTTGCGGAGAAAGAACGAGAAATCGGCGACGCAAAGCTTGCACTTCAACAGCAAAGCGCGGAGATTGCCGAACTGAAACTGCGTTTGGAAGCGCAACAGGCGGCGTTTGAAGATAAAGAGCGCGAGCTTGCGACCGTTCAAACTGACTTAACCACCCTACAAGCAGAAAAGCAAGAGCTTTTGGCGCAAGCGGAAGTTTTAAAGCAAAACGTATCCACGGCTAACGACGAACAATTACAAGAGGCGCAAGCGGAAATTGCCGCTTTGCAAGCGGATTTGGAAGATAAAAAATCCGTGATTACAGCACTCAACTCCGCTGTTACTAACCAAGAAAACACCATTGCTCTTTTACGCAGTGATTATGAAAACAAAACGACGGAATTTTACAACCGCGGTTTGGAATTGCGCGCACAACAAGCGCAATTAGACGCACAAAAGCAAGAAACGCTTGTTTTGCAACGTCAAATGGAAGAACGCGAAGCCGCACTTGCGGAAAAGCAACGTGAGCTTGACGAAATGCAGGCTACGTTTGAGCAACGCGCAAGTGAAACTAAGATTTCGGAAGAAAACACGTCCGCTACCCTTGCGGCGTTGGAAGAGGAACGCCAAGAGTTGCAAACACAGCTGCAAATTTTGGAAGTAGAACGCAACAGTTTAAAGGCGGACAACCGAGCTTTGGAAGAAAGCAAAGCTCAGCTTACGAAAGAACGCGAAGAGCTTGACGCGCTTCGTGAAAGCTTACAAATCGAACGTGCGGAAATTGATAGACTTAGTTACGATATCACGCAACGCGAGTATGCTTTGGAAGAAAATAAAGCCGCCGTTGACACGCAACAATCGCAAACGAGCGAAAACAATGAAATTGTCGAACGCCTGCGTGAAGAGTTGGAAGAAAAGCAAACGGCAATTTTGCGCGATACGAGAAAATTGCAGGACGATTTGGCAGTGTTGCAACAGCAACAAAAGGAATTTGCGGCGCGTCAAACGGCATATAATCAACAACAGCTTGATTTTATTGCGAAAAAGAACGCTTTGGCGGCGCAAAAATTTGAATTTACCGATAAATTAAATGCCTATAACGCGCAAGTTAAGGTTTTCAATGAAAATTTGGAAAAATTAGAAAACGAACGCAATCAGTTGCAGGCACAACAACAATTACACGACGAGCGCGTGCGTGCGTTTGAAACGGAAAAAGCCGATTTCGCAAAACTCAAAGAAGCGTTTGAGAAAGAAAAGCTTGCATTAGAAACGCAAAACAAGGAAATGCAAGCAAAAACGGCGGATGAATTGCTTGCTTTGCAACGCCAAATGAACGATTTACGCGAACGCGAGCTTGACCTTTCCCGTAGGGAAAACGATTTAAACGGCGCTATCCGTGATTTTAGAACGCGTCAACATTCAGCCCCCTATCAAAATGAATTTGCGCAAGCGCAAGCACCGCAAAACGGCTATTACGGACAACCCACCCTGCAACCGCAAGCGAATTACGCGCAAACGAATATCGAATATGGTGATTTGTTAGACCGCGCGAACGCGGAAGGCATTAAGTTAAACACGGCAGGTAACGCTTACGCAAGAACGTACCACGCGCAACCTGCGCACGCGCCCACAACGCGTACAAACGGTGTTTATAACGTTGGGCAAACACTTTACAAAGCGGCATTGATTATTCTTTGTATCGTAGCGTTTGAAAGCCTTATTGTGTATTTCATGAAAGACTTCCTGCAAATCCCCATTTGGTACCCTATTATCGGGTTTGCACTTGGATTTACAACGTTTATCACGTGCGCAATTTTAAACGCATACGGTTATAAATCGCGTACAAGACGCAAAAAACACCCGTCCTATGTGTTGACCGTTGCCGTACTCTTCGTAATCGCCGTAATTATCGTTACGATGATTGCCGTGTACTGCAAGGCACAGCTTAGCTTGTTACCTCAACTGCTTGCCTACGTGTTAATCCCTGTGATTTATTTATCCAACCTGTTAATTTTCACGGCATTCTTCTATTTATTCTCCACGAAAGGCAATCGATAAAAATAACGCTCCCACGCAGAATTCGCGTGGGAGTTTTTATATATATTAAAAGGCACTCTTATTGAGCGCCTTTATTTTTATTTAATTTCGCCGTCTTTTACCGTTAAAATCTTATCGGCAATTTCCAGCGCCGCAGGTCGGTGCGTAACCATCAAACACGTTTTATTTTGTAACGTTTTAATATTTTCCAGCAATCGACGCTCCGTTTCACTATCCAACGCGCTGGTTGCTTCGTCTAAAAGCAATATCGGTCTATCCGAAAGAATTGCCCTTGCCACAGCCAAGCGTTGCATTTGCCCTTCGGACAGCCCTACGCCGTTTTCGCCAAGCTGCGTTTGCAAACCCTGCGGCAAATCCCAAACGAAGTCCGCACAGGATATTTCTAACGCCTCTTTCACTTTTTCTTCCGCATTGCCTATCGGCTGCGTAAAGAAAGTTAAATTTTCATAAATCGTCCCCGAAAACAGGAACTTGCCCTGCGGTACATAAGCGAATAAACTGCGTTGCTGCGCCGTTAAAGGTGTTTTTTTACCCTGTTCGTCTATCAGCAGTATTTCGCCGTTATTCGGCGTTAAAACGCTTAATAACAGCTTAAAAAGCGTACTCTTACCGCTGCCGCTTTCCCCTGTAACGCAAACGGTTTCGCCTTTATTGAGCGTTACACTTGCGCCATTAAGCACTGTATTTCTACCATACGTAAAGCTTACGTTTTCCATCGATACGCTCGCAAGCGTTTGGTAGGCATCGGTATTATCCGCCTTACTAAGCACACATTCGCAAGGGATATCGTCTATTTGACACAAGCGCTCGCCGCTGGCTATCCGTGCATAGTAAATAGGCACCCAAGACGAAAACGAAGTGAACGGTTGTTGCAGCTGCATAAGCAATAATACCACCGAAAGCATTGCGCCGTAATCGGCGTTGACGCCGTCATGTAAAACGCTTATACTGCACCAAATTATCGCAAAAATCAACCCAAAATTGCCAAGCAAGGAAAACATTGCACTCATCATAGAGCTTAAACGGTTTCTGCTCATACGCGCTTGATAATAATTTTCGTTGAGTATACCTGCTTTTTCCTGCGTTTTTTCTTCCGCACCGTAGGCTTTCACGGTCAATACTGCGCCAACGCTTTCCTGCATAAAGGATTTGGATGCACCGTCCGCTTCCAGCACTTGCTTTTGGCGTTTTTTGATTTGTTTGCGAAATACCGCTGTAATGGCGCCGAATATACCGCCACACACTACGTAAATCGCCGTAAACAACGGGTCAATCCATATAAGTGCCGCAATCGCGCCAAAGCATTGCACTATCATACCCACAAGCGCGGGCAATAAACCAACCGTGTCCGTAGCCACTTCCGTTACGTCGCTTGTCAAGCGGTTTAAAAGCTCGCCGCTGTGGTAGGCTTGCACCTGTTCAAAATCCGAACAAAGAATTTTCCCAAACAGCTCCGTACGCAATTCCTTGGTTATCTTCGCGCGCTGGCGTTCCGCCAAATACCGCGCCAGCGTATTTAAAAATATACGAAAAAAGAGTACGCCGAGCAATACGGACGCAAAAATCCAAATGGCTTTTTCTTCGCCGCTTGCCGCGCCGTTAATTAAATAGCGAACAAGGAAGGCAAACGTTAAAGAAAGCACCGTTGCAACGGCGTTTACGCACGCCAAAAAAACGACCGAGCCACGATATTTGCCCGTTCGCCTTTTCAGCCAAATTTTTCCCTTTTGTTGCGTTGCTTGTTTCGCCATAATTCTTCCTTATTATTTCTTTAACTTAAGCTTTCGTAAAATTTTACCGCCAAACGCACGCACTTTGATAAAACAACGGCGTCTTTTATAGTTTTTTACTCGTTTTTTTGCATAGGCAAGGTATTTTTCGTCCGTGCATTTTACGTGCTTATCCGCTTGGAAAAACTCCGTTAAAACGCCGATTACCGTTTCTTCGGGCACGTCTTCGTTATGATAGCAGTTATCCCCGCGGATAATATACCCACCGTCCACGACCTGAATAACACGATGCAACACGTAATCGTCTCCACGCTTATAAAGCGCTACGTCTAACGGTTGTAAACGCTCGGTTTTCGCCTGCACAACAATGGTATCGCGCCCTGTTTTGAGCATGGGCAGCATACTCACGCCCATCGTCGGACCTATATACGTGCCGCGCGTTTGCAGCACTTGTTCAATCGTGAATTTTTCTTGCATAATCGGCTTAATCGTTAAACTTATTTTCTTGAATAAGCTTCATAAACTTTTCCACGTCCGCTTGTGCAATTTCGCGCGCTACGTCAAATTCGGCAAGAAGCATATCTACGCCTTCTTCTAACGTGCGTTCTTTTTCGGAAAAAAAGTTCCAAAGCATTGCGCCCGTTTCGTTTAAATTGATCATACCGTGAAATTGTTTGCACATTTTGCCAACTGGCACGACTACGTGGTCGTCGCCTACTTTGCGTACTACAAACCCAGATTTAATTTTCATATTTTTACCCCTTAGGTTATTTTTGTGAATATAATTTACCCGTCATTTCTTCAAAGGACGTTTGTACCGCTTGTTCGGAAATATCGCATTGCAATAAGTAACAAGGTACGGTGGCTATCAGCTTATCGATAAGCTCTAACGTGCGTTTTGCGTTCTCTTCTTCATCGGGAATAAGCACTTGCAAAAATACTCGTTTTGCCGCTTCCTGCACCGTTAAACGGCGAATGGCGTTTGCTTTCGCCTGCTCCAAAAAGCAAAGTCCTTTTAAAGGAACGGACGTATTTTCGCCCAAACCTTCTTTTCCCATCCACGGCGTACCGTAAGCGGTAAATACGCCGTCTACATACGACAAAATAGGTTTATCGCCGTTGACGATTTTGGTGGAAGGAATATGTTTGAGCCAAAGCCCCGTATGCGTAGATTTACCTGTGCCGCTTCTGCCTAAAAACGCGTAGCCAGCGTTATCGTAGGCAAGCACCGACGCATGCAACAGCATACGGTTAAAAACGGGCAACTGCTTACAAATTTTACGGTACATACAAATATTTTCAATGTAACCATCGGAAAAATTACCGTTGGCAACGGCCTTTTCCTCGTAAAATTCCTCGTCCGTAACCGCCGCCTGCAAATCCGCAGGTGAAACTTGGTCGTTCGATATGTAATTTTCACAAAAGCGGGCGGTAAAGTTCAAGCGATTGTTTATCGCCATTCGTAAACCCGCAATATCGTAAATCATTGCCCTTTCTCCTTAATTTTTCGGCTTTTACTTGGTTTTATACGCGCACGTCGCCCTTTTCACCAAGAAGCGCCGCGTGTTTTTCCAAGATAGGATTGATTTCTCTTTCGATAAATTCTACCGTTTGCGAAGGCGCTCTGCCGATAAATTTTTCCGCGTCGAGAATTTCGTCAAGCTTATCCCAAACAGGTTTAAACATTTCGTCTTGCTTAATCAAATCAAGCAAATTATTTTCTCCGCCTTCCACTTTCACATTTTTACCCGCTTCCATGGAAAGCACACGAATACGTTCGTGCAATTCCTGACGGTTACCGCCTGCTTTCACGCACGCCATCATAATGTTTTCCGTTGCCATAAACGGAAGCTCCGCGCGGATATGTTTTGCGATTACCTTTTCGTAAACGACTAAATTTTCCGCAACGTTCATATAGATATTCAAGATAGCGTCCACAGACAAGAAGGCTTGCGCGTTTACAATACGTCTATTTGCGGAATCGTCAAGCGTACGCTCAAACCATTGCGTAGATGCCGTAAGTGCACTATTCATAGGCAAGGAAATTACGTAACGAGCCAATGCGCCGATACGTTCGGAGCGCATAGGATTGCGCTTGTACGCCATTGCCGACGAACCGATTTGGTTCTTTTCAAACGGTTCTTCGATTTCTTTCATATTTTGTAAAATACGGATATCGTTAGAGAACTTATACGCGCTTTGTGCAATTTGCGAAAGCACGCAAAGTACGTTATAATCAAGCTTTCTAGGATACGTTTGTCCCGTAACGCCGTACACTTTCTCATAGCCAAGCTTGCTAACTACGCGTTTTTCAAGCTCTTTCACCTTGTCTTCATCGCCCGAAAACAATTCCATGAAGCTTGCTTGCGTACCCGTTGTGCCTTTCACACCGCGCAAACGGATATGTTCTTTCGCGTTCATCAGATTTTCGTAGTCCATCTCTAAATCTTGCAACCAAAGCGTAGCGCGTTTACCTACCGTGGTGAGCTGTGCAGGTTGCAAATGCGTAAAGCCAAGCGTAGGAACTCCCTTATATTGCAAAGCAAATTTTTTCAGCTTGTCCATTACGTTGACGAGCTTTTTCAAAATAATATCTAACGCTTCGTCCAGCATAATCGCTTCCGCATTGCAGTTTACAAAACAGCTGGTTGCGCCAAGGTGAATAATCGGCATTGCCTTCTTTGCGTATTCACCGTAAGCTTTTACGTGCGCCATAACGTCGTGACGCACTTCTCTTTCAAATTTTGCTGCTAAATCGTAATCAATTTGTTCCGCGTATGCTTTTAATTCGTCTACCTGTTCTTGGGTTACCTGCAAGCCAAGCTCCATTTCCGATTCGGCAAGCGCAATCCAAAGCTTTCTCCAAAGCTTAAAACGCTTTTCATCGGAGAATGCGTGTTGCATTTCCTTGCTGGCGTAGCGCGTAATCAGTGGGTTGTTGTAAATGCTGTTATCCATAATTCGTACCTCTTAAAGTTTCTCGGGTTCGTTATATTGCACACCAAACGTTTCCGCAGTGACGCATTTAATTTTTTGTTCTTCATAGGGTTTATCGTTCCAGTCGGTTTTGGTGTTTGCGATTGCGTCAACCGTTTCTAACCCTTCAAACACCTTACCAAACGCCGCGTATTGACCGTCTAAATAGTCTGCTTCTTCGTGCATCACAAAAAATTGCGAGCCTGCCGAGTTGGGGTTTTGCGCACGCGCCATGGAAAGCACGCCGCGAACGTGGGAAATATCGTTTTGCTTAAATCCGTTGCCGGCAAATTCGCCTTTGATATGATAGCCGGGGTCGCCCATACCCGTACCGGTAGGATCGCCGCCTTGAATCATAAAGCCGGAAATTACACGGTGAAAAATTAAGCCGTTGTAATAGCCCTTATTGACAAGCGACAAAAAATTGTTGACCGTGTTGGGTGCTTTGTCGGGATATAATTCCGCTTTGAACGTTTTGCCGTTTTGCATTTCAAACGTAACGATAGGATTGCTCATAATTAAAAACTCCTTATTCTTCGTATTTTTCGACGGCCACCTGCGCTTCGTTAAAAAGCTGCAAGGAAAATTCGTCGGGATAGCCTTCTTTATACACAACGCGCTTAATGCCTGCGTTGATAATCATTTTCGCGCAAATTACGCAAGGTTGATGCGTACAATATAACGTTGCGCCGTTGATATCAATACCGTATTTTGCGGCTTGAATGATAGCGTTTTGTTCGGCGTGTACCGCAAAGCAAAGCTCATGTTTTGTACCGCTGGGAATTTGCAATTTTCTACGCAAACATTCCCCTTTTTCTTCGCAACTTTTCACCCCTGCCGGCGCACCGTTATAACCCGTTGTCATTACTCGTTTGTCTTTGACAATAATTGCGCCAACATGCCTATTTTCCTGAAAACAGCTCGACCAAGTTGCTACCGTTTGAGTCAGTTGCATAAAGCGGTGATCCCACTTCGTCATTTGTGCCATAAATACGTACTCCTTTTCATTTTAATCCATTTTGTATTATACCATAAATTTTCCTGAAAATCAATACTTTGCGTTGCTTTTTTGCGCGCAAGTTTTCATTCTTAAAATTTTTCTTACATATTTTACCTTTTTTTGTTTGACAAAAGCTTAAAAGCGTTTATAATATAATCGTACAAAAAATTATCGGCAGGAATTGCGCCTGCTGTTTTGGAGGATATTTATGAATATTAAACCCTTATTTGACAAAGTTGTCGTAGAAAGCGTTACGGTGGAAGAAAAGACCAAAAGCGGTTTCTTTCTCCCCACTTCCGCACAAGAAAAGCCTCAAACCTGCCAAGTGGTTGCAGTTGGCCCCGGCGGTATTATCGACGGTAAAGAAATCGTGATGCAAGTGAAGGTCGGCGACAAGGTGCTTTGCTCTAAATATGCGGGCTCTGATTTTAAAGTAGACGGCAAAGAATTTACGATTATCAAACAAAGCGACATTCTCGCTATCGTAGAAGACTGAAAATAATCAATATAAGGAGAGATGATCATGGCAAAACAAATTAAATACGGCGAAGACGCAAGAAAGGCGCTTGAAGCAGGCGTAAACGTACTTGCGGATACGGTAAAAATTACGCTTGGCCCTAAAGGCAGAAACGTTGTGCTTGACAAAAAATTCGGCGCACCGCTTATTACCAACGACGGCGTAACGATTGCAAAAGAAATTGAACTTAACGACCCGTTTGAAAATATGGGCGCGCAACTTGTAAAAGAAGTTTCCACCAAAACCAACGACGTAGCAGGTGACGGTACTACCACCGCTGTCGTTTTGGCGCAAGCTATCGTACGCGAAGGTTTGAAAAACCTTGCTGCCGGCGCTAACCCTATCATTTTGAAAGAAGGTATTAAAAAGGCAGTAGACGCTACCGTAACGCACTTAAAAGGCATTTCCAAGGCCGTGGAAAGCAACAAAGCGATTGAACAAACCGCTTCCATTTCCGCAGGCAATCCCGAAGTAGGCGCTTTGATTGCGAAAGCTATGGAGATCGTTGGTAAAGACGGCGTTATCACCGTGGAAGAAGGTAAATCTATGAACACCGAACTTTCCACCGTGGAAGGTATGCAATTTGACCGCGGTTACGCGTCCGCTTATATGGTTACGAACACCGATAAAATGGAAGCCGTTTTGGAAAATCCGTTTATCCTTATTACCGATAAGAAAATTTCTTCCTTGCAAGAAGTGTTGCCCGTTATCGAACCCCTTGCACAACAAGGCGCAAAGCTTTTGATTATCGCAGAGGACGTGGAAGGCGACGCACTTGCAGCGCTTATCGTAAATAAGCTGAAAGGCGTATTCAACTCCGTTGCAGTGAAAGCGCCTGGGTTTGGCGACAGAAGAAAAGAAATGCTCCGCGATATCGCCGTTTTGACGGGCGGGCAAGTGATTTCTTCCGACCTTGGTTTGGAATTTAAAGACGTTACGCCCGATATGCTCGGTAGAGCAACCAGCGTACGCGTAGACAAAGAAAACACCACGATTGTGGGCGGTATCGGCAGCGCGGAAGATATCAAGGCGCGTATCGCTTCCATCAAAGCGCAAATCGCGGAAACTAAATCCGATTACGATAGAGAAAAATTACAAGAACGTCTTGCAAAACTTGCAGGCGGCGTTGCGGTGATCAGCGTAGGCGCGGCCACTGAAGTGGAAATGAAAGAAAAGAAACTGCGTATCGATGACGCGTTGGCTGCTACCAGAGCGGCTGTGGAAGAAGGTTACGTACCCGGCGGCGGCAGCGCACTTCTCTCCGCGGTTCCTACCGTGAAGAAGTTGGTTGCGTCCTTACAAGGCGACGAAAAAACGGGTGCTTCTATCGTTTTGAAAGCCTTGGAAGAACCTATTAGACAAATCGCAAAGAACGCTGGATTAGATGGTTCTGTTATCGTTGATAAAGTGCTTTCCTCTAAAAAAGCCAACTACGGTTTCGACGCTTTGAACAACAAATTCTGCGATATGGTAGAAAGCGGTATTATCGACCCCACGAAAGTTACCCGTTCGGTATTGCAAAACGCGGCGTCCGTTGCAGCTACGCTCCTTACGACGGAAAGCATTGTAACGGATATTCCCACCCCCCCTGCTCCTATGGCTCCCGGTGCAGGCGACATGGGCGGTATGTACTAAGCCAAATAAAAAATTTAGCCACTAGCTATGCTGGTGGCTTTTCTTTATACAACAACCGCGAGTAGGAACTCGCGGTTGTTGTATAAGTAAAAAAAGAACACCCTGCGGTGTTCTTTTGGAGCTACTAGGCGGATTTGTAAGGAGCGATAGCGACGGAATAGCGAAGCGTCCTCATGCCGACCTTGGTCGGTGGTTCAAACGTTTCAAAACAAAAAAAGAACACCCTGCGGTGTTCTTTGGAGCTACTAGGCGGATTTGAACCGCCGACCTCGTCCTTACCAAGGACGCGCTCTACCAACTGAGCCATAGCAGCAACTTACTACTATGATATTATAGTGAAATTTTGCGTAAATGTCAAGCCAAAAAAGCGAAGTTTTTGAAAAAATTTTATACTTTTGTGCATTTTTACGCTTGTGCGGTTACGAACACAAAATATTTTTAATGATGTCGCAATTTTTTATATAAAAAATCCCCTTTCGCAAGGGGATTTTTATGTTTCTGACAATTATTTCGCGTATTCAACACCGCGGAATTCACGGATAACGTTGACTTTGATTTGACCGGGATATTCAAGCTCGGTTTCAATCTTTTTCGCAATGTCTTTCGCCAAGAACAATGCTTGCGCATCGTCTACTTGGTCGGGTTTTACGATGACGCGCACTTCTCTACCAGCTTGGATAGCATAACTCTTTTCTACGCCGCGGAAGCCGCTTGCGATTTCTTCGAGTTTTTCCAAACGTTTTACGTAGTTTGTGCCCATTTCACGTCTTGCACCGGGGCGCGCGCCGGAAATTGCGTCAGCTGCTTGGATAAGCACTGCTTCAATCGTTTTAGGTTCTACATCGCCGTGGTGCGCCATAATAGCGTTGACGATATTTGCGTTTTCCTTGTATTTCTTCGCCAAGTCTGCACCGATTTGAATGTGCGTACCTTCTTGTTCTTGGTCAACTGCTTTACCGATATCGTGGAGCAAGCCCGCGCGTTTCGCGAAGTTGACGCCCAAACCAAGCTCTGCCGCCATTTGACCTGCAAGCGTAGCCACTTCAATCGAGTGTTTGTACACGTTTTGACCATAGCTCGTTCTAAATTTCAAGCGGCCGATCAATTTGATAAGCTCGGGATGCAAACCGAAAATGCCTGCTTCAAACACAGCCGTTTCGCCTGCTTCCTTAATTTGCAAATCCATTTCACGGGTAACTTTTTCCACCGTTTCTTCGATTCTTGCAGGGTGAATTCTGCCGTCGTTAACAAGCTTTTCAAGCGACAAACGAGCAATTTCTCTGCGAACCGGATCAAAGCCCGACAAAATAACCACTTCGGGCGTATCGTCAACGATAAGTTCGATACCCGTTGCGTTTTCAAGGGCGCGGATATTTCTACCTTCTCTACCGATAATACGCGCCTTCATATCGTCGCTGGGCAAAGGTACGACGGAAACGGTAATTTCCGAAGCTTGGTCCGCAGCGCATTTTTGAATGGCAAGCGAAATGATTTTCTTTGCGTTCATGTCCGCTTCTTCTTTCGCTTGTTGTTCCATATTGCGGACTTGCGCGGCTACTTCGTGACGAGTTGCATCTAAAATTTCTTCCGTGAGAATGCGTTTTGCCTCGTCGCGCGTGAGTTGCGCTACCTTTTCAAGCTCTTGAATCATAAGTTCGTGTTGAGAACTGAGTTTTTCTTTGAGTTCACGAACTTCATTTTCTTGCTTGACAAGTTGTTCCTTGTGTTGTTCAAGGGCTTCCGTCTTTTTATCGAGCGCGTCTTCCTTTTGCGTAAGGCGTTGTTCCATTTTTTGGAGCTCCGCTTTCTTTTCCTTAGTTTCGCGGTCGAATTCGTTTCTTAATTTTAAATCCTGTTCCTTTGCTTCCAGCAAAGCTTCTTTCAAAACTCTTTTGCTTTCTTCTTTTCCATGCGTTTTGATACGATCGGCTTCGGCTTCTGCATTGTCAACAATTTTACGCGCTTGTTCTTGCGCGGAGCCTACTTTTTTCAAAGCAAAGCTTTTGTAAACGAACAATGCAACGAGCGCGCCCACCGCAAGTGCGATAATGGCAACAAGAACCGTTATCAACGTCATATTAGGTGCGAGAAACAGGACGCTAAAATTTGTGTTGTGCATAATTTTGCCTCCTGTATTAAAATTAATGTGGATAAAACTAATATAGCAACGGATTTTTATACCCGAATTTCATTATTATTTCTATCTACTTTATATTTTACAATATTATTATAAAAAAGTCAATGGTTTGAAAGAAAATAGTTTTGTATTTTGTGAAAAATTTTACACATAAAAAATGCGAGAACGCATACCTGCCCCCCGCATTTTATATTTTTTTAATTATCATTCGTCCATGTTTTGTTCTTGGTCTACATTGCCTTTAGCGGCGTTTCTAATCTTTTCTTCGATTTCCTTGCGCACTTCGGGATTGTCTTTCAAGAAATTACGCATTTTTTCACGGCCCTGCGCCACTTTGTTACCATTATAGCT
This sequence comes from Candidatus Scatosoma sp., assembly GCA_045632625.1. Lineage (GTDB taxonomy): Bacteria > Bacillota > Clostridia > Christensenellales > Borkfalkiaceae > Scatosoma. Next base: position 18,131 of record JAZQWZ010000012.1, read on the forward strand.
AAAGAAAGAACCGCTTTTGCCGATTACATCGTACTGTACGCCCGTATCAATGATACAACCTTCTTGGGAAATACCTTCGCCAAATACGATATCAAATTCCGCTTGACGGAACGGGGGCGCAAGCTTGTTTTTGACTACTTTCGCTTTCGTTCTATTTCCCATAGCGCCTTCCGCGTCTTTCAAAACGTCCATTTTACGCACGTCCAAACGGATACTTGCGTAGAATTTAAGCGCTTTACCGCCGGGCGTCGTTTCAGGACTGCCGAACATAACGCCTACCTTTTCTCTAAGCTGGTTGATAAAGATTACGCAGGTTTTTGATTTGTTTACGATTGCCGTCAATTTTCTAAGCGCTTGCGACATCAAACGCGCTTGCAAGCCCACGTGCGAATCGCCCATATCCCCTTCAATTTCCGCTTTAGGCGTAAGTGCCGCAACGGAGTCGATAACGATAATATCCACCGCCGAGCTTCTAACCAATGCGTCGGTGATATCAAGAGCTTGTTCGCCAGTATCGGGTTGAGATACGTACAAATCGTCGAGGTTTACGCCAAGTTTTTTCGCGTAAACGGG
>JAZQWZ010000013.1:0-7517 GCA_045632625.1 Candidatus Scatosoma sp.
TCGAAACACCATAATGTACCCTTTTCAGGCTTATGGAAAAGTATCGAGCCGTACCGATCAATATCGCACGGCGAGAAGGTTCGCTTCTGCTTAGCTTGTATATAATACCACAAAGACAAACCTTTCGTCAAGCAAATTACACGGCTTTTTTTAATTTTTTTTAATTATTTTTTTACGGCTTAAAAAACTTTTTTATCGGCAATATCCGCTTGTACGGTTGCAATGAATTCGTCAGCGGGAACAACCGATTGCTCACCGTCGCGACGGCGCACCGCCACTTGACCAGCTTCCATTTCCTTGTCGCCCAAAACGAGCATATAAGGCACTTTTTCCATTTGCGCTTCACGAATTTTATAGCCGATTTTTTCGTTTCTGTCATCTACGCACACGCGTACGCCTACTGTTTTCATCTTTGCGCAAAGTTCGTTTGCATAAGCAAGCTGTCTGTCCGTAATAGGCAAAATTTTTACCTGCGTAGGCGAAAGCCATACGGGGAATTTCCCTGCAAAGTGTTCGATTAAGATACCGATAAAGCGTTCAATCGAACCAAACGCTACACGGTGTACCATGATAGGACGGTGCTTGGCGCCGTCTTCGCCGATGTATTCCATTTCAAAACGTTGGGGAAGTTGGAAGTCAAGCTGAATGGTACCGCATTGCCAAGTTCTGCCGATAGAATCTTCCAAATGGAAGTCGATTTTCGGTCCGTAGAAAGCCCCGTCGCCTTCGTTGATAACGTAAGCAAGCCCCAAATCGTCAAGCGCGTTTTTCAAGGCGTCCGTTGCAGTGTTCCAGTCTTCGTCGCTACCCATACTGTTTTCGGGACGCGTGGAAAGTTCCACGTGATATTTAAAGCCAAACAACGTGTATACTTCGTTAATCAAACGCACCACGCCTTTAATTTCGTCTTTAATTTGTTCGGGCATCATAAAGATGTGCGCGTCGTCTTGCGTGAAGCAACGCACACGGAAAAGCCCGTGTAATTGACCGGATTTTTCGTGACGGTGTACAAGACCGAGCTCGCCCATACGGATAGGCAAATCTTTATAGCTGTGCGGTTCGTTCTTATAAACAAGGATAGAACCGGGGCAGTTCATGGGTTTGATAGCAAAATCTTCTTCGTCTACCTTCGTCGTGTACATATTATCGCGGTAATGATACCAGTGACCTGACGTTTCCCAAAGCGTTTTGTTGAGCATAATGGGCGTGTTTACTTCCACATAGCCATCGCGCGTATGAATTTCACGCCAGTAGTTAATAAGCTCGTTTTTCAAAACCATACCGTTGGGCAGGAAGAAAGGCAAGCCCTTTCCTTCGTTTAAGATAGCGAACAATTTAAGCTCTTTGCCAAGCTTGGTATGGTCGCGTTTTTTTGCTTCTTCCAGCATCGTGAAATACGCTTCCATTTCATCCTTTTTGGCAAACGCCGTACCGTAAATACGGGTGAGCATTTTGTTGTGTTCGTCACCGCGCCAGTATGCGCCTGCGATACTCGTTAAACGGAACGCTTTAATTTTGCCCGTAGACGGCAAGTGCGGACCACGGCACAAATCGGTGAAATTGCCTTGCTTGTAGAAAGAAATTTCTTCCCCTTCAGGCAAATCTTGAATAAGCTCCACTTTATAATTTTCTTTATATCCTTCCATTAAAGCAATCGCTTCTTCTCTAGGCAAACTAAAACGCTCGATAGGCAAATTGCTCTTGATAATTTTTTGCATTTCCGTTTCGATTTTTTCCAAATCTGCTTGCGTGATGGGGGTTACGAAATCGATATCGTAATAGAACCCGTTGTCGATTACGGGACCGATTGCAAGCTTGCAGGTAGGATAAATTGTCTTCAATGCTTGCGCAAGTACGTGTGCGCAGGTATGGCGGTATACACCAAGACCTTCTTTATCTTTCAAAGTTACAATTTCCAGCTTATCTCCCTCGTTTAATACGTGCGCCATATCCACAAGCTCGTCGTTAACCTTTGCGCATACGGCATTTCTTGCCAAGCCTTCGGAAATAGCCATAGCCGCTTGCATTGCGGTTGCGCCGTTTTCAAGCGCCATGCTTTCTCCGTTTTTCAAAATTACGTTCATAATATTTCCTCCGTTTTACCGTGTTTTTTTCGTTTGCAAATAAAAAATCCTTAAACCCCGCCTATGGGATTTAAGGACGCATATCTATTGCGCGGTTCCACCTTAATTGTCGAGAAAAGTTCCCAACCGCTCTTTCAAGTATTTACTTTTATCTAACGCAAAGCGGTTTCGTCTTCCGATTTGTACTATTTGCCTTTCAGCCAAGGGCAAACTCTCTGTAAATGCTTGTCGGCACTACTTGTCTTTACAAGCAATATTCTACTGTATTTGCAGGCAATTTGTCAACTGTTTTCAAGCATATTTTTGCAATTTTCAATAAAATACCGTACGCGTGGGGTAATACCGTTTCAAAAACGCCGTGGTTTGCTGGTCTGTTTGCCCAAAACAATAAATTTCTCCCGCCCCTCCAAGCAACAACTCCGCCACAATCGATTGCCTGCCTGTAAGCGCACTTTTAGAGAGCACACGGTATTCTTTATCATACACTTTTCCATCTTTTATAAAGAGTTTTTCTTCTCCGTCCTCGGCAAGAAATTCCATAAAGCCATCCATAGACGAGGCACCCATGTCCGCAGGCACGTAATCGATAACTTCTTCCCAACGATGTTTTAATCGCTGTAAACGGAAATGAAAAACACCGTCCAAGCAATAATTTTCAAACCCGACGATACGGCGCGCTATATACGCCTTATCCTCCTTATAATCCGCCGCTACAAGCGCCGTTAGAAGTACGTGTTGTTGCTCTTCGTTTAAAAGCGGTAAATGAATACGCGATTGAAAATAATGATATTTATATCCTATGGCAAGGACATCGGCAATATTTTCCTCGGCAAATTTTCTAACGTACGGGCAATATGCGCTTTGCAATTTTAACGAAATTTTCATTTCGTCTCCATCGGCGCGCAAATCCATATCTCCTGGTAAAAAGGAAAACCTGCCCTTTACCTTGCTAAATAGATATGCCATATAGCTTTCGTTGAAACCATTTTGCGTTATCGTTATTTCTTCCACGCTATTATTGTATGCCGCAAAAGCAAAATTATTTATTTGTTTTTAAAAAACGCACCGATAAGAGCTTGCATATTCGCTTGACTTGCTTTAAAAAAAGGACTATAATATATAATGTTAGTAAAATGAATAACATTATGCGCAGTAAGAAAGCGCAGGTGGAGGTTTTTAGTTATGATGGATATGAAGTCCGTAGAAAGCAAATGGCAAGCCAAATGGGAGAAGAGTAAATTAAACGTGTTCAACAAAAAGAACGCGGATAAAAAGCTGTACGTTTTGGAAATGTTCTCCTATCCTTCCGGTGCAAAATTACACGTAGGACACTGGTACAACTACGGTCCGACGGATACGTATGCGCGCTTCAAGAAAATGCAAGGGTTTGAAGTATTCCAACCCATGGGTTTTGACGCTTTTGGTTTACCTGCGGAAAACTTCGCCATTAAAACGGGAATTCATCCCCAAGATTCCACGGAAAAGAATATCGCTACCATGGAACAACAGCTCCGCAACATGGGCGCTATGTTCGACTGGACGGCGGAAATTAAAACGTGCGAAAAGGATTATTATAAATGGACGCAATGGCTGTTCTTGCAGTTGTATAAAAAAGGCCTTGCTTACCGCAAAGAAGCGCTTGTTAACTGGTGCCCTTCCTGCGAAACGGTACTTGCAAACGAACAGGTTATCGACGGTAAGTGCGAACGTTGCGATTCCGTTGTTTTGCGTAAAGATATGACGCAATGGTTCTTTAAAATTACCGATTACACAGAAGAATTGCTTGACGATTTGAACACGCTTGACTGGCCGGAAAAAACCAAGCTTATGCAAAAGAACTGGATCGGCCGTTCTACTGGTTGCGAAATTCATTTTGCATGTGAAACGGGCGACGACATCACGGTGTTCACTACTCGTCCGGATACGGTATTCGGCGTAAATTACGTAGTACTTGCGCCTGAACATCCCCTTGTAGAAAAATTAAAAGCGGCGCACCCTGAAAACGCGGCGGCTATCGATAAATACGTGCAATACGCTGCGGAAGCAAACGATATTGATCGTTTATCCACTGCCCGTGAAAAAACGGGCGTATTTACGGGCGCGTATGCAACGCATCCCCTTACAGGCAAAAAAGTGCCTATCTACCTTGCTGATTACGTATTGTATTCCTATGGCACAGGCGCGGTTATGGCAGTTGCGGCACACGACGAACGCGACTATGCTTTTGCTAAAAAATACGGTTTGCCTGTAACGCAAGTTATTCAAAAAGTAGGCGGCGAAACGGTGTTGCCGTTCACGGAAGACGGTATCCTTGTAAACAGCGGCGAATTTGACGGCTTGTCGGGTGAAGATGCACGCAATGCAATCGCCGCACACCTTACCAAAATCGGTAAAGGCGGCAAAAAAATCAATTACAGACTTCGCGACTGGTCGGTATCCCGCCAACGTTACTGGGGCGCACCTATTCCTATGATTCATTGCGAAAAATGCGGCGTCGTTCCCGTACCTGAAAAAGATTTGCCCGTAAAACTTCCTTACGACGTAGAATTCCGCCCTACCGGAAAATCCCCCTTGGCGTCCCACGAGAAGTTTATGAAATGCACCTGCCCCAACTGCGGCGGCAAGGCACAACGCGATCCCGATACCTTGGATACTTTCGTATGTTCAAGCTGGTATTTCTTGCGTTATCCCGAAGCAAACAACGATAAGCAAGCATTCTCAGCAGACGTTGCAAACGCTATGCTCCCCGTAGACGTTTACGTAGGCGGTTCGGAACACGCTTGCATGCACCTTTTGTACGCACGCTTTATCACTAAGGCTTTACGTGATATGGGGTATATCAATTTTGGCGAACCGTTTAAACGTCTTGTACACCAAGGTATTATCCTTGGCCCCGACGGCAACCGTATGTCCAAATCCCACGGCAACGTTATCTCCCCCGACACGTATATCGACGAATACGGTTCGGACATCTTCCGTATGTATTTGATGTTCGGTTTCAGCTACACCGAAGGCGGCCCTTGGAACGACGACGGCATTAAATCGGTAGCTAAATTCTTAGAACGCGTAGAACGCTTGGTAACCAAGTCGTTAGAACTTCCTAAAACAGGTCACGAAGAAATACGTTCAGCGGAAAAAGAAGTGGATTACGTGAAAAACCACGCTATTAAATCGATTACGCGCGACGTGGAAGCATTCTCTTTCAATACGTCGTTGGCTCGTATCATGGAATACGTAAACGCTTTGCAAAAATACGATGCGGAAACGAACAAGAACGTTACGTTCTATAAACAATGCGTTTTCGATTTAATCCGTATGCTTGCTCCCTTCACGCCCCACTTTGCGGAAGAATTGTGGGAAATTTGCGGCAACAAGAACTCGGTATTCTTGGAAGAATACCCCCTTGTTAACGAAGCGGCGCTTGTGAAAGATGAAACGGAATACGCCGTGCAAATCAACAGCAAGATTAAAGCGAAAATGATGATTGCGCAAGGCCTTTCCGATGAAGAAATTCAGGCGTTTGTATGCGCTAATCGCGAAATTGCTGCACAAATCGAAGGAAAATCGGTTAGAAAATGCATTATCGTTAAAAACCGTTTAATCAACTTGATTGTCGGCTAAAACTTACTATGTAAATAACTACTCCCGCGGAAAATCCCGCGGGAGTTATTTTTATAAAACCGCATAAAAAAACCACAGCCGAAACTGTGGTTTTTATTTTGAAATATTTGATTATCTTTGTACGCGTCCGCTTGCATCGCCGCCTGCAAGGTTTTTCACTTCGGCAACGGACATCATGTTGTAGTCGCCTTCAATCGTGTGCTTCAAGCAGCTTGCAGCAACCGCAAATTCGATAGCAGCTTGGGGTTCGTAACCGCTTACAAGCGAATAAATCAAACCGCCGCCAAAGCTGTCGCCGCCACCTACGCGGTCAACGATATGCATAGAATATTTCTTGGAGAAATATGCTTCGCCGCCCGTGTACAGCATACCCGACCAGTCGTTGTCGTTTGCGCTCTTACTTTCTCTAAGCGTGATAGCAACGCCCTTGAAACCAAATCTATCCGTGAGTTTCTTTGCAACGGAAATGTAGCCGTTTCTATCCAACTTACCGCCGTAGATATCGCTGTTATCCGCTTCAATACCGAATACGTCTTTCGCGTCTTCTTCGTTTGCAATGCAGTAGTCGATATATTGGCAAAGTTCGCCCATCACTTGACCTGCTTTTTCTTTGCTCCAAAGTTTCTTACGGAAGTTCAAGTCGCAGGAAATGTTAATATTTCTTGCCTTAGCCGCTTTACAAGCTTCCAAGCAAATTGCAGCCGTTTCATCGCTCAAAGCCGGGGTAATACCCGTAAAGTGGAACCATTCTACGCCTTCAAAAATGCTAGCCCAGTCAAAATCTTCCTTTTTCGCCATTGCGATTGCGGAATATGCTCTGTCGTAAATAACCTTGCTAGGACGTTGAGAGGCACCCTTTTCACAATAGTAAATACCTACTCTTTCGCCACCACGAACGATTTTGCTGGTATCTACGCCGAATTTGCGCAAAGAGTTTACTGCCGCTTGGCCGATTTCGTGCGTAGGTAATTTACTTACGAACGCTACGTCAATGCCGTAATTTGCCAAGGAAACGGCTACGTTTGCTTCTGCACCACCGAACGTTGCTTCATATTTTTCGCTTTGCACGAAACGAAGATAATTTTCGGGAGCAAGCCTCAACATCAATTCGCCAAAAGTAATAACTTTCTTCATTTTTATATACCTCGATTGTTTATTTTTTCTTATTTTTACGGTTGCAATTTTATATTTCATCATCAACCTCTCATTCATCCTGCAAGGATTTGAACCCTTGTCCGCGTACTTCCACCGATTCGTTTATCATAATAAACGCTTTCGTAGCTTTGTTAACAATTATTTCTTGTTTAACGCTTCATCCACAAAGAAGCTGCCGCCAACGGCAAATACTTTATCAAAAGCAAAGAATTCTTCGATGTTTTCTCTGTTTACGCCGCCCGTAGGGATAAATTTCACTTGAGGGAAGGGTGCGGACAACGCTTTGAGCGCTTTCAAACCGCCGTAGATGTTTGCAGGGAAGAATTTCACGATATTGATACCCAAATCAAGCGCTTGCATAATTTCCGTAGGCGTTACGCAACCAGGATAATACGGTACGCCGTGTTTTTTACAAACGTTAGCAACCGCCACCGACAAACCGGGCGAAACGATAAATTTCGCGCCTGCCGCAAGTGCTTTTTCGCATTGTTCCGCGTTGATAACCGTACCTGCGCCTACGTTCATATCTGGATAGTTTTTGCAAGCATATTCGATTGCTTCTGCAGCACAAGCCGTACGGAAGGTGATTTCTGCACAGTTAATGCCGTGGTTTTTCAGTGCGGTTAAAATAGTATCCGTTTGGGAAAGTTCTTTGAT
>JAZQWZ010000014.1:0-43317 GCA_045632625.1 Candidatus Scatosoma sp.
ATTTTGCAAGCGGTGCTGAACTTTTGAAGAACGATAACCTTGTAACGCAATTTGCGGTAGCGGATGCGCTGGGGCAACTTATGCTTGCACCTACCACCGTGTACGATATGGTATCTTCGCAAAAAGTAAACGGCATCACGCAGGAAGACTTCCAAAACTTCCAACAAAACGCAAGAGCGCAAGAAAAGAAAGCCGTCGGGGAAATGTTTGGCATTGACGTAGATAACATTACCTACGAAGAAGCAATGAACAAATTCAAAACCACCGACAGCAAACTGTTGGAAGGCAAGAAGGGCAGTATGAATGCAAGACGCGCATCCAAGCAAGCGATTTCTTATGCGCAAAACATGAATACTGATGTAAAAAGGTTTACCAAGAAATCGGCAACGGTGGAAGGGACAAACGTTTACAAGACTAAAGACGGAAAGCTGTTTGCGGTTACAAAGAACGGAACGAACTATTATCTGTACTATGACGGGAATGTATCGCAACCTTTGAGTATTTCCAAAATCATTGGTGCTGTTCAAGCGTTGGAAGGGGTACAAGAAGCGCAACCTGCGCAAACGCCTGCTACAACGCAAAAAACGACGGAAAGCGCAAAGACGGAAACTTCTACGACCGAAACGGAATCTACGCAAGAAAGCGAGAAAATGAAGGGGGAAGAAGAAAGCATAATTAAAAAGGATGAGAACGGAGAGTATTTATCAATTAACCTTAAAGCAAAAGCGCAACAAGAATTAAGTGTGTTGCCAATATCGGAGCAGGGGAAATATATTAAAAACTACTTAAAGAAACTCTTTAGGGGGATGCAATTTGAGATAGGCGATGGGAAAAGAGTTGTTTTAACCGCAACGGGCGCAGGCAAAATAGCTTCTTCTTCGTTTATGGCAAAAAAAAGAGCAGCTCTTGAATTGCAAAAGCTGCTGCAGGTTGCAAAATATGAAAATTCCGATACACAGCCTGTACACGATAAGTTTTCAAAATTTGATTATTATTCGGCGCGAATTGAAATCGGGAATAAACAATATACTTGTGTGCTAAATATTGGCGTTACAAAAGGGAGCGGGTTATATCAATTATACGATATCAACCAATTTGAAAACAAAAAAGAAGAAACGCCCACTCAACAGAGTGTACCGAAATCGGCGAACAGCCTCAAGTCGGTTAGAAACGTTTCTTCTACTAATAATATAACCGATAACTCCAAAAATGTCAATACTTTTAATGAAAAAAATCAGAAAAAAGTTGAAAAAGACCGTCGCGCAAAAGAAAATGCGCTTGCAAAAGAATTTGTGGCGCACATGCGTAAGCTTTCTAAAGAGCGTGGGGGATGGTATTCAAAAGACGTATTTAATTACATAAAAGCACACCCTGAACTTAACTTTATTGAACGCATTTATGCCGAAGGAAAGCAAGCAAAAGCTGATTTGGCTGATTTCTTAAAGAGTTTAGATGATTTGGATACGCTTGACGGATTTAAGTGGTATATTGGCGGTGCGTATACGGGCTATGATTTTGGTAGATATCGTGGCACTGTACAAACTTTCCAAAACGCTGTTAAAAAGCGTATGCAGGAAGTTGGCGGTGGCACGAACTTGGGTATTGAAAACCACGAAGCAACGCTTGCAGAAGTAGAAGAACTGTTCTATAAGCTGAATAAAAATCCCGAAGTGGAAGCACTTGCAAAAAAGGTATTTTTCACAGCAAAGCGTTTAGGGGTAAATATTCGTTTTACCAACGCAACGTTTGCAAAAGACCAAGTGGCAGGCGATAACGTAGGCGATATGGTTGAATACAAAACTTCGTATTTTAACGATACAACCGTATCCGACCAACAAAAAGCAAGCACGATTGTACACGAACTTATTCACGCTTGCACAATGTATGCAATGAGTGATTCAAGCCCGATCAAGAGCGGTAATATTGCAACGGCAGCAGCTAAACTGAAAGAAATTTACGACCAGATTAAATACGATGCGGACGTAAAGGATGTGTATGGCGGCACAAGCGCAGATGAAATGGTTGCAGAATTAAGCAACGAAAAGTTTGCTGAAGTGCTGAAAAAGAAAAATCTTTGGCAACGCATTCTTGATGCTATTTGCGAGTTTTTTGGTTTTAATAGAGGGACTACGGCGTATGACAGCGCAATGCAATGTCTTGATTATATGCTTGACAATCCTGACGTTCGTGCTTACAAACAATATGCAGAAAGACAAAGAAATCTTTTGTCTTTCACGAACATGCCATTCGGACAGACGACAGGATTAGATATTAACGAAGCGGTAAGTGAAACGGAATTGCGAGATAATCTTGCTAAAGGGTATGATATTAGAAAGAATCTTGCGTATGAAAAAGATCATAAAAAAGATCTTTTAAAGAATTACGACGCAGCGAACGCTACCGAAAGCTATGCGGAAATTATTGGGAAGTACGATAAGATCCTTGAAATTTGGGAACGTCTCGGCGGTGAGCTCAATTCTAAATTCCTCAACGAGTGGAATAGCAAGGAAGGCAAAGATAGAACATTTACTGTATTTAAAAAACAAGCTGGGTACAAATACAATATAGAACTTTCTTCTATGTGTAAGAAGGGCGTTCCTTTGTTTGAAGCGATTGATACCATTGTTAAGAAAGAAGTGATGCAAGAGCTTGACCTGAAAACAATTGGTAAGGCCGAAAAGGAAATATTGTACGATATTCTCAAGGCGCACAATTTTGAAATTCCTTGTGCAATTTGCTATGTAGAACAAGCACGTCAGCGTGAAGGTTCGACTATTGACGCCTTTCTTGACGGAAAAGTGGAATACTCGGCAAATGGAAAGGTTGCAAATGTAAAACTTGGATGGAATCAAGTATTAAAAGAATTGCAAGAAGAGATGCGCAAAAATGGCGTTGAGTATCAATTTCCTGCAATGGATAGAAGCATTGCAACGGACAAATATTCAGCAAAAGATTACGCAATGGACGAAAAAACGCAAAACGCGTTTTATTCTGCGCTGCAAAAGTTTGCAAACAAAGAAATAAAAAGGTATAACAAAGAAAAGAATAAAAATCGGCCCTTAATACAAGATATGTCCCCGGAGGGGATTAAGAAAGTTATGAGCGGAAAGGTGCCTTTAAATATTAAAATTTTCAAGGTATTGTTTGAAGATGCATCTTCCCGTTTTACGATTGACAATGATTTGTTATATTCTTCCATGACAACGCAAAATCTTGCAACATGGCATAATGCGGTTTATGGCTTGTTTAACGAACAGGGCGGTGTAGGCGGTTATAAGCTTAAGCATACGCCGGTGGTGTATTGGGGAGATATTATAAAAAAGAATTGGGATGCAAGCAAGCTTCGTAAAGAAGGTGGCATCCGCAACCAATCTAACAGTGACTTCCAAATGTACACGTTGCTTGATCATGCGCAAATGTATATGGATTTCACTGCAAAAGGGTATTATCTTCAAGCATACACTAAAGTGCTGTCCGAACTTAAATTGTTTGGGTTAAGTAACGGTAAAATCAACGCATCGTTAATTCCTCGCGTTATTGAGTATAAGCTTCCTGATGGTAGCATAGACATTGAACGCACGGTGGATACCGCAGGATTAGACGAGAACGGCAATCCCATCTATGACGATATTGAAGGTATTAATCACCAAGAAGCATTTATGCTTATTGAGGACGAGAATTATAGCAAGAGCGTTACGGGCATTTGCATCGGATATAGTGATAAACACATTCAAAAGCTTTTAGACGATGCACGCGTGCAATTAATCATCGGTTTCCATGATAAAACGGACGACAGAGCAAGACGTTATCGTGGGGCAAGATATGCAAAAAATTACAACGGATTAAACGAAGCGACAAAAAATAAAGTTGACGCAAACGGCGAAATTAAGCAAGAGACCGTACATATTGGATTCAATCAATTTGTGCAAAAAGCCGAAAAAATGTTTAAGTATGATTCCGAAAGCGGAAAGGCGGAAAAAATGCAAGTTTACCATAACGGCAAATTGTATGGCGTTGACGACATTCCGAATCTTGCGGCTGACTTGTATTTGCAAATGTGCCAAGAAAAGAACTACACGCCTGCGTATGATGCGTTTAAAGGGCATCCCAATTATTACAAACTGCTTGCGGACTTTGGTTTGAAGGATGCAGCAGGGCATTATGCACCGCATAAAAAAGTGGCGTATAATATGCCCGATAAAGTGCCTTATCTCGATGCAAGCGGCAAAAAACAATATATGTCAACGGAAGCGTACATCAAAGCGGAGCTGGGGAAAGAACTTGCTGTAAGAGATTCTATCTCGGAAGCATTGTCTGACACCAGCGAGAATGGCATTATTCCACAATTCAAGAAAGAAATCAATCGAATGCGTGAAGGTAAAGCGGAAATTAGTAAATCGGTTGGCAAAAAAGCAAAACCGGATGCTTACTTTGAACAGCTTATTGACGAGCTTGGGTGGGAAGATATTCTTGGTGAAGGCGATTTAGAGCTTTACGGTGATAAATCTATGTCAGTAGAAAAAATGAGCGAAGCGCTCAACACCAACCCGAAAAAAGCTGCAATTTATATTCGCAGAACGGGGCTTGGCAAAACGCATACTGCAAATGGAAAAACCGCCGTGATGAAACAATCGCGAATTGACGATTCAATAGACGATAGCGGTGCGAAATTCCATAAGACCTACGCAAGAAGTTATATCACAAGGATATCGCCTAAAGACTTTATCGACCTTACAGTTATGCAAAACCACGTAGATAGAACAGCATTTGACAAAGGCGTAATTGGCGATCACGGTGGCTTACAAGCGGAATACGATTACGAAAAGGCGTTGCAAGACAGCCGTCAAAGCCCGTATCTGCACATTGATAAAGCGACAGGTAGAATCATAGGGCATAACGGCAGACATCGTATGAGAGCGTTAGAAAAGGCTGGAATTGAAGCTGTAGAGATTGAAGTGCAATTCTATGACGAAGAAGGAAGACTTGTAAAGTACGATGCTGAAACGATTCCGGACGTAGCAATTTCTTCGCAATTTGACACGGCAATTGAAACGCATCTTTATGACGTAATGCCGTTGAACGAAACGCATAGAGCCGAGATAGAATCGACCTACGGCGAAAAAGCTAATCCAAAAGCAGAGATTTCTTACAAATCTATTGACAAAAAGCGTAGTGGTGTGTATAATAAAAAGACACCTTACATTCAATGGAAATCGGATGCGTTTGCTTGGGCAAATAGTAAGAACACCGCTGTTGGGGATAAAAATATTGGTTATGATGAGCAATACGCATATTTTTACGAAGCGGTTGATGCGGATAACGAAGGTAAGGCAACGGATTACAAAGTATTGGCAAAAGTACCTATCAATAATCAACAAATGATTAGGGAATGGCGTTTGGAGGTGCAAAAAAACAATGAAAAAAATCACACAACTATTTATGGGAGTGTTGCTCTCTACAGGGATGGAAGATCACAACGTCGAAGGGGTAGTGCATCTGCTGTACGGGAACTTCAAAGCGATGGACAAAGTAGTGGACTTTATCGAGGCGAATCCCAACGCAACGACAACGCAAATAATCGAAGAAGCGTTAAAACACGCGGACCAATCGAAGTTTCTTCCGATAGACGAAGATTAAAGCCGATTGACAAAGATTATCTTGCGGCAGTTGATAATGGCTATACCAAGATTGCGCAAAGTATGGTTGACCAAGCAGCAAAGGATGCAGGGTACACCATCAAAGCGTATCACGGCTCAAGACACGTTTTCACGGCGTTTGATAAGACGAAGCTTGGTAGCAATACAAAAACCGAAACGAGCAAACGTTGGTTCTTTGCTGCAGACCAAAAAACGGCTAATTCTTATTATCCGTATGGCGTTATGCAAGAGCTTGCTAAAAAATATTCTTGGGCAAAACCGGAAGAAGTAAAGCAAAAGGGAAAGCTGTATTCGTTGTATATCAAAATGGTAAACCCTTTGGTGGTAGACGTTAAAGACTACGACTATGCAGCGCACCGTGAAAAAGCGGATGCGTGGATGGAGTTTGTTGAACAAGCAGAAAAGAACGGAAACGATGGCATTATCCTGCTTAATGCAATGGATAATCAATTGGATACATCTGCAAGAGAAAGCACGGTTTATATGTTTAGGGAATCGTCACAGGCAAAATCCGCTGACCCCGTAACCTACGATGACGACGGCAATGTGATTCCTTTGTCCAAGAGATTTGACGTAGAGCAACCCGATATTCGTTACCAAGAACGCAAGCCGATTAAAGGCGAAGACAAAGTAATGACGGCGCAACCGAACAGCAACGTTACGATGGGCGACGTTATTACAGGCAAAGCAACGCTGAAAGATATTGCTGAAGAAACGAAAGGCAAGGCAAGTGATATTACCGAACAATCCAAAGTATTGCTTACGAATGCGCAAGCTGGCGTAGAGCGTACATTAAAGGCAAGTGGCGTCAAGGATGCGGCGGCAAGAACAAACTATGTGCGAGCTGCTCGTGCGGCGGCATTGAACGCTATCGATAAGGACGGTGCTCAATTTAGTTACGACGGGAATACGCGTGTGGGGCAATCGCTTGGTAGCATTCTTATGCCGATTTACAAGGCAAACGAGAAAGACGGACAAACCTATGCCGACTTTGAGTTATATCTGCTCCATATGCACAATATCGATAGATATGCGGTAGGGAAACCTGTATTCAATGAAGTGAGCGATCCTATTGAAGAGCACGTGACATCGGAAGATAGTAGAAAAGCGGTTGAAGAACTTGAAAAGCAATATCCTGAATTTAGAAAGATTGCAGAAAAGGTTTGGAAGTATTGCGACAACAACTTGCAATTGGCGGTAGATAGCGGTTTATATACGCAGGAATACGTTGACGAACTTCGTGAAATGTATCCGCACTACGTACCTACGCCGCGTGAAAGCTACGCAACAACGGCAGGTGCATTGCTCGGCAAGAATGTTACAAGAGTAAATAACGCTAAAAAAATGGCGAAGGGCTCTGCGGAAAAGATTTTGCCTATTGACG
Organism: Candidatus Scatosoma sp.; assembly: GCA_045632625.1. Classification (GTDB taxonomy): domain Bacteria; phylum Bacillota; class Clostridia; order Christensenellales; family Borkfalkiaceae; genus Scatosoma. The sequence continues at coordinate 7,042 of JAZQWZ010000014.1, forward strand.
ATTCAATTGCGGCGCAAACGATACAAAGAACGACTTCCGCGCGGTTAAATGGATTGCTTGTGGATATGCTTAACGCAAATACGGCGGACTTTGAGGTGATTTCATCTGAAGATGCTGATGTTGATGTAGACAAGGATACCGAAGTTACCTTCCACGCAGAGAAGGATAAAAACAAATACCAAATCACCTTCTATAACAACGGCAAAGCGGTTACTGTCCGCACAACTTGGGCGATTTATACGGGAATCGAGGCGTTCCGTTCAAATACGGATTTGTCAAACAACTTAATGCTGGCAGGCGTAGCTAAAGCGAACTCCGCGTTTAAGAAGATGGTAACATCGTTGAATCCGTTCTTCTCGTTCTTCAAAAACCCTATTCGAGATATGCAAGATGCGTTGCTGTACACGAAATACTCGCCGATTAAATTCTTAAAGAATTACAAGCGAGCTTGGCGTGAAATTTACAACAACGGCAAGTATTGGCAAGAGGCAAAAGCGGCAGGTATTACTTCCGCGAGCGTGTACGACCAAGCGACGGGTATCGAATATAGAAAGACGGGGATTTTAGAAAAAGGCAAACGCTTTAAAAACAAGCTTGAAGGCGCAGCTAATATCGTGGAAATGTCGCCTCGTATGGCAGAGTATATATGCGCAAGGGAAGCTGGGCTGTCGGTGCAAGATGCGTTGTTGCAAGCGCAAGACGTGACCACAAACTTTGGGCGTGGCGGTACGTTTGCTAAAACGCTGAATAAGACGATTATGCCGTTCCTTAACCCTTCTATTCAAGGTTTCTCAAAAATGTGGCGTGCTTATACGGGCGAAAACGGTAAGAAGGCGTGGATATCTCTTATTATTAGAAGCTTGTTGCTTGGCGTAGGGGCATCGTGGTTAAACGATATCCTGAACGATGATGAAGAAGGTTACGAAGACTTATCCGATTACGTAAAAGAGCAAAACTATTTGCTTTTTGTCGGTGACGGAAACTACTTGAAACTCCCTAAAGGGCGCGTGGCAAGCGTATTTGGTAGCGTATATCTTCGCGGTAAGCGTTATAACGAAGGTGACGAAAAAGCTTGGGATGATTGGGGGAAGAGCGTTATATCTTCGGTTACACCTGTAGATAACGTGGTAAGAACAATCTTTAGCCCGTTTGTCGATGTAGCAACTAATAGCACTTGGTACGGCGGTCAAATTGAAGGACAAAAGTGGGATAATACCGCTCCAAAGGATCGCTACGACGAATCAACAAGTAAAATTGCAATTTGGATGGGACAAGTGTTTAATTATTCGCCTTTGCGTATACAGTATTTGCTTGAGCAGTATACGGGCATTGTAGGGGATTTAGTTTTACCTGCAACATCTACGCAAGGCAATATTGAAGGTATTGTTTCTCAAAATATGCTTACCAACGCAACGCTGAATAGTAAGTGGTCAAGTAAATTCTACGATACCCTTGAAGAATACACTTATAAGAAGACTGCTGGTGATTTGCAAGCGCAGGGTGTAGTGAAATACTTAACAAAAATTAGTGGCACCATAAGCGATATGCAAAAGCAAAAGCAAGAGATCCAAAACAACTCCAAGCTGACAAACGCTGAAAAGCTTACCGAAATGCGTATTTTACAGGCGACTATCAACACGCTTATCCAAGAAACTTTGGGCAACGTAGATTACTTCTACAAAGAACTTGGTAAGTATGACCTTGAAGATGAAGAAGTATTCAGCCAAGCATATTTGGACACGGTAGCTGCAACAATGGGCAGTAAGTATGCGCTTGAAACGTATAACAAGGATGTCTACGCAAAGGCTACAAAGCTTAATACGCTCGGCATCGGGTATGACGACTACTACGATATTTACTTCGATTTGAAGGAAATTAAAGCCAATACGGAAGGTAGCGCAAAGAAGGCGACAGTAATCAAGTACATTATGTCGCAAGACCTGCCGACCAAGCAAAAGATAATCCTTATCCTGTCGCAAGGCTATAGCATAGCTGACGGCGATATTAAAGGCGTATCCAGCAAATCGGCAAAGACGGCAATCGCCAAATACATCACAAGTTTGAATGTATCCAAAGACGAAAAAACCGAACTTGCAAAAATGCTTGGGTTTACTGTCGAGAACGGAAGAATCTACTTAAACAAATAAAAAAAGACGGGCATCGTAAAGATGTCCGTTTTTTTGTTGGTTTATCGTATATCGGGTTTTTCTACTTCCATTACCTTAAACTTTGGTTTGTCGTACTCAATGTTCGCATCGTCAAGCTTGTTCATTAAGTAGATGATATACTCGTTGCGCATTTGAATCGAAGATTTCCTGCGTAGACTTTTTAGCGTTCTTTCCATTTCCTTTTCTTCTTCGGTTAATGATTTAGGAACGTCGGCTGGGTTGTGGGTTTTTCTTAATTGCATAAAAATACTCCTTGCTTTTTCTTAATTGTAGCACAAAAAAAGTAAAAAGTGTGTATTTTTCGTAAAAAAATTTAAAAAAAGTTAAAAAAAGTGGGGTAGATGGATTTTTGTAGGACAATTTTGAGTTAAATCCGTGTTATAATGTAAGCAAAGACTTGTGCTTTGCACAATAAACGAGGTAAGAAAAGATGATTTCGCTGGTCGAAATTTCCAAAAATACGGAGGTAAAGAAAGCAATTTGCCCCCAATGCAAGAAGACGATACATTCAATTGGCTTTAAGAAAGGTAGCACCTGCAACGGCGTGACTGTTGTATGCAAGTTTTGCGGAAGGGTGTTTGAAGTAAAAGCTGACTAATTTAATATAGAAATTAGTGCCAATATCCGAGAGATTTGTGCCCCTAACCACGCCAGAGTGGAATAGGGGCACTTTTTTCTATATAAAAATCAAAAAAGGAGGCTGTAATTATGAAGAATGGAGCAATTAAAGGTAACCCTTATGCAACCAACAAAGGCGGAGTAATCAAAGCCCCTAAACCCGTAACCGACCAGCCGAAGGCGGACGTGGTAAAGGGCTCTGACCTTCGTAGTGGGAAGAGTAAATAAGCAACAACAAAATAGGAGGAATGTAAAATGGCTGGAATTATTGATGGAAGACACGATGGCTTTGACGAGCTTGATACGGAAGAAATCGAAGAAACCGAAGTGGTTGATAACGACGAGGGTTTTGACCTTGAGGGCGACCAAGACGAGGAAGTCGACGCGGATTTAGATTTAGACCTTGATAGCGAAGAAGAAACCGAAGATGTTGAAGAAGTAACCGAAGAAAGCGACGATCTGGACGAGCTTGATACGGAAGAAGAAGAGAACGACGGCAAGGAAGACGAAGAAATTGACCAAGAGGAAACGCAGGTTAGCGAAAAGGATGCTAAAATTGCGGAACTTGAACGCCAACGCGAAGTAGATGCGACGAAATACAAAAGGTTTGAAACCCAAGTAAAAGAAACGCTTGAACGTCTTGGTATTAAGGTTGATGGCGACGTTATGGAAGCACTTGACCGAACGATTGCGGAAACTGAAAATAAAACGCTTGAACAGTACCGCAAAGAACGAGATGAAAAGGAAGAATTAGAGAACGCAAGACAAGCGTTGATTACGCAAAAGTTTGAAAAGCTTGCGGCGGACGACCTTGCGGAACTCAAGAAATCTTTCCCCGATTTATTGTCTGTTGGACATATCACAAAATGCTTTGACAGTAAAGAAGATTTTCTTCAGTTTGGCAAATTGCGTGATGCAGGTGTATCGCCTAAAAACGCATATATGGCAGTAAACGGGAACAAAGTTAGAACAGCGCAGGCGCAAGCAGCGCAACAAAAAGTGGCTGGTGACGGCAAACGGCATATTACGTCCGTCGCACCCAAGAAAGCTTCCGATAATAGCGTATATATGCCAAAACAAACGCTTGCAGAGTGGCGAGATAATTTCCCCGAATTATCGGATAAGGAAATCCGTGACCTTTACAGGCAAACACTATAAAAAAATTATTAAGGAGTTAAATTAAAAAAATGTCTACGAATATTATTTTTTCTAAATCCGGTGGTCAAAATGATGCCTTGTACGGCAAGTTTATCCACCCGATTAAAGCACTTATTCAAAACGAATCCAACGCACTTGAGAAGAAAAAGACGGCTCTTGACGTCTTATTCAACATCGAAAAATCCAACCGCTACGCTGAAACTGTAATCGGTCAAACCGACTTTGATACGTTCCAAGCAGCAACGGAAGGCGCAGCAGCTGAAAGAGATTCCTATCGTCTTGGCTTTGCGAAAACGATTGAACACATTGCATTTATGAAGGAATTTGTCATTACGAAAGAAATGGCAGACGATGCAAGAGCAACGGGTATGGGTACGAATATGAAATCCAAACCGAAAGGATTTGTTCGTGCGTACTACAAAACGCGTGTTAAGCTTGGCGCATGGGCGTTGGCAAATGGTACGGCAGTGAGCGGTACGTTCAATAAAGCGAATGTTGACCTTACTACCGGCGATGGTAAAGCATTGTTCAGTAACGCGCACCCTTACAAAGACACCGAAAAACATTCGGGTACGCAATCCAACTTCTATTGGAAAGAAGGTATTTGCGCTGACGAAAAATCGTTTGAAAAAGCACTCAATAGCTTGGCAAACAAAATGCGCAACTTCAAGGATGAAAACGGCGAAACGATGGACTATGTTCCTGACGTGCTTGTATTGCCTTGCAACCGTCCCGAACTTGAATCGATTGCAAAGAAAGTAGTTGGCTCTGAACGCACGACCAACACCGACTTCAACGATATCAACACCCAATACGGCAATTGGACGATTGTTATCCTGCCCAGCTGGGAGGCTACGGATGATAGATTTATGCTTATGTCCAGCGAAGCTAACAAGCAATTGATGGGTAGCATGTTCTACAACAGAATTGCACTTGATATCCAAAACGAAGTGGATATCCACACGCGTAACCTTATTTGGAACGGCTATTGCCGTTTTGGTTGTGGTTTCACGACTTGGAAACACATCTTGCTTGCTGTTGATGCAGCTGAAGCAGTATCTGGCGCAACCGCGCTTGAATAAAAGGTAAAGTGGCGTAGCTCATCCAAATGGGCGGTGGGCTACGCTATTTAACTAAAACAAGGAGGTTTGATTATGACAGTAATAGAATTGTACAATTCCGTTGCGCAGTTGGGATTTGAAACAACGCTTGAAAGTGATGCACGGTTTGTATTGGCTGCAAATAGAGCAATATTGCAAGTAAATCGCATCAAACCCTTAACTTCTATTTACAAGCTCAACCACTTCCCTTTGAAAAATGTCATTGAAGGTGGCGGTTTTGAGTTAAAATGCAAAGACAAAGAGCCGATTGTATTTGTTGCAGATAATGCAAAAAGCTACTATTTTGAGTGCAACGGCAATGGGCAAATGATTATCGAAAAATCAACCGACGGCGGTGCGAATTGGAGCATAATCGGCAATACCGAGTTATCTTCACCCGACGGGCGGTTTATTGAATACAAAGGGCTTATCCAAGAAGCTGGGCGAGCGGTTGTAGGAAGAGTAAGGATGCGCTTTATGGGCGAGTATATTTACTATGTGCAAAATGTAGCAATGTACGATAGTCTTATCGGCGCAAACGTCAAAGACATTCCTATGTATGCAAAGTATACAAAGTATGACATAGCCAGCCTTGCAAGCGATTTTATATCGTTTGCATCCCCTCCAATTGTGGATGCGCAAAGGGGTGAAGGATTTATCCTTAACGTTGACTATTTTGTCGAAGGGAAAGGCAAAATTCTCATCCCTGCATCCGCAAACGGAGTGTTCGACATCAGCTATAACCGACTTCCTAAAAGCATCTTATTTGATGGAACGGACGACAACGAGTTAATTGACCTTGACGAAGAGCTGTGCGCTATTTTACCCAACCTTATAGCAAGCTATATTTGGGTAGATGACGAGCCCGACAAGGCGCAATATTACCTGTCGCTGTATCGTGAGCAGGTTGCTGAAATTGTTGCTCGGACAAAGGATTTGCGCCCGTATGTATATCGTAATAAAACGGGGTGGTAATGTATGGCATATTCTTTCAAAACAAAAGAGAATATCGGTAGCAAAACCACCGAATACAGCCGTTATTATTCAGGGTTTCGTGGCGTAGATTTTTCAAGCGATCACACGCAAATCCATCAATCACGGCTGGCATACCTTGTCAATATGTACAAAGACTACCAAAGCGGACAAGGCGAAGCTTTGGAAACTGTGGCAGGGTTTAGGCGTAGAACAAGGTTTAGCGATGATGAGGTTTACGGCATTTACAATTTCAAATGCAAAGTGGATGGCGAAGAAGTAGAGCGTGTGCTTGTACACAGCGGTAAAGGGCTGTATTTATGGCGTAATTATCCGTACTCGATGAATTTGCCGAAGGTAAAGCCAATCACCATAGGAACGGCATCTGAAACCACGATAGTGGGCGAAACGGAAATACGAAAGTTTGTTTTGAAGGTGGACTTCCCTTGCGCGGTTATGATAAGCATTAAAAACCAAGAAGGCAACGCTTTGACGGATAACGCTACGTATGATTACTCTACGCAAACGCTAACCATAACAAGCTCCATCGTTGTAAAAGACGATGTGCTTGATTTGGAATACTACGAAGCGGTGACGACCAACAGCGATATCCTTTACGCAAATATGAATGAGCGCAAGAGCGTATCGTTTGTGTTTAATAACCGCTTGTATATCCTTGATGGCAAAAACTATCTTGTGTATGACGGCAAGAGCGTTTCCAAAGTGGTGGACAATGCGTATGTGCCGACGACATATATCAGCATCATCCCAGCAGGGGAAAATGCGGACAACGGCAAAGAGTACGAACAACGTAATATTTTAACGCCAAAGTTTAAGCATACGTTTATTGCCGACGGCGAAACAAAAGAGTTTTACTTAAACGAAAATCATCTTGATTCGGTAGATTCGGTAAAGGTATACGGCGTAGAGTTAAGCAAAGATGCCTACACTGTTGATTTGGTTGAAGGCAAAATAACCTTAACCGAAGACACGGAAGCACCGAAAAAACCTGCTGATATGCAATACGAAAGCGGACACGCAGGTATTGAGATTACGGCATCCAAGACCTACACATCCATTGATGGTGTAACGGAAAATATGGATGATTACTCCGAGCTTATAACAAATTGTACGCTTTGCACGACTTTTGATGGAAGGGTATTTTGTACGGGCAATCCCGAATATCCAAACTACGTATTCTATTGTGGCAGAAACAGTACAGGATACGCTGATCCATCATATTTTGGTGTTTTGAACTATGTGCAAGACGGCGTAGGGTTAGCACCTATTACGGGCATTATGGGCGTTTCTAATACGCTTATGGTATTAAAAGCAGATACGCAACAAGACAGCTCGGTTTACTTCCACTCTGGAACGGACACGGGCAAAAATATCCTTCCAAGAGCATATCCTTCTTCGCAGGGTTTGTCGGGGCTTGGTTGCGTAGGCGCGTGTTGTAATTTCCTTGACGATCCCGTGTTTATTTCACGGCTTGGCGTGGTAGGCGTTTCGCAGTTGAAGATTGCATCGGAGCGTGCCAACGAGCATCGTTCATCGCTGATTGATGCAAAGCTTGTAAACACCGACCTAACGAAAGCGTGTATGGAAGAATGGGGCGGATACCTTTGCGTATTAACCGATGGAAAAATATTCCTTGCGGACAGCAGGCAACGCTACACAGATGCAACAGGGGCTATACAGTACGAATGGTACTATCTTGAAGGCATTGGTGTATGGGATGGACAATACCAAGAATACAAGTATTCCAGCGAAATTGCAGATGAGTTTAAGGGTGTTAAGCTTATTCACGATGGCGAAGAATTGGAGCTTGAACTTGCAGGCGCGGTGTTCTATCCCGATATTTATGAAACAAAAGACCTACGCGGCACTACGGCGAATCCGCCCGACGATGCAGGGAAAGAAACAAATACCATCTATAAACAAATTGTAAAAGTTGACGTAGGCGGTATAGAAATCGCAACCCAAATTGCGTATGTAGTTTATAACGATGGCGACAAAAACCACGCTTATCTTTGCGAAAGTAGGGGAAACAAAATCGGCGGTGTGTTCAAGAAAGCGACGATGCTTTACACGATGCACGACAACCTGTATTTTGGGTGTGAGAACGGCGCAGTATGTTCGTTTAATTTTGACGAGCGTGACGAGTTTGGGGAAATCCCTGCTACGTCCTACCATTTTGATGGGCGCACAATTCATTGTGGGTGCGCTACGCTTATGGATAACTGTCAAATACCGCATTTAACGAAAAGTACGATTAAGCGGTCAACGGTTATCAAGACGAAATCGTTTAAGGTAAGTGCGGCGAAGGTAAAGGTACGCACAAACAAAAAACCTTATGAACAAATTGCACGAATAAACAGTAGTTTGTTCAGCTTTGACGACATTGATTTTACGGATTTTTCTTTCGTGACCACCGACCAATCGTTGTTTGCGATTAAGGAAAAAGAAAAGCAATGGGTTGAAAAGCAGTATTATATCTATTCAGATGAATATATGCGACCTTTCTCTTTGTACTATATTTCTTTCCGGTATCGTGTCGCAGGGCGTATTAAAAACTAAAAAAGGAGTAAATGTATGGCATTGAAGAAAATAGATGTTATTACAAACAAGCAAATTGCCGAGAAAGGCGTTCAAGCCCTTGCCGATAGACCGAACTTAACAGGGCAATACGGCACAAGCGGTTTGTCGCCTGCGCAATTAAAGCTGTGGTTTGATAAGCTGGCAACCTTTCTTGCCGAGCGTATTAACACAATTATAAATGCGCTATCTGCCGAAGATGCAGCAAGCTATATCCGTATTGCATTGGATGATGCAAAGGATTTAGGCGAAGTTGTGGAATCGTTTGGCAACGGCATGTTTGCAAGTAAAATTTTGAAGTTATTGCCGTCGGCAACGGCTACGGAACGGCAAGCATTGCAAAGCGTTATAGACGGCATTGCAAGGGATATTTCTAACCTGCAAGAAGAATTGCTTGCGCTGGAAGAAAATAAATTGTCGGTAAAACAATTTGAAAGTGCAAAAGCGGAATTTAATGAGCGTGTTGATGGCGTTGATGCAAAGCTTGTATTTTTGGAAAGCCAAATCAATAGGTTGGTGCTTTACGATGAAAAGAGCGAAAACCTTTCAATTGCGCCCGTAAACGCATTGTACGATGCACAAACGGAAGAACTGTCGCTGTTGGCAAATGCCGAGTATGACGAGAGCAACGAAAGTTTAGCCATCTAAAAGGAGCGTGATTGTTATGGAAAAAGAATTTAGTGAATTTAATGGCTATCCTATCAAAGACATCGTAGCCCGTGAAGAGATTGAAAAGCTGAAACGAGATGCGTTGAAGTATAAGATTGTCACCGAACTGCCTACGGAAGATATCCAAGAGAACACGATTTATCTTGTACCGCTTACCGATGGCGGTGTGGATAATAGGTATCGTGAATGGTTTTATGTAAACGGCAAGTGGGAAGACTTTGGTACGCACGTCGAGATTGATTTGAGTGGGTATGCTAAAATGCTCACGGCAGGAACAGGAAAAAGCTACGACTATGTGGTTTGCTTATTTGACGGTCTTGGTCAACAAAGTGGTAGAGAATTAGCAACAACCATCACGGCAATGGACAAAGCATATACAATTCCTGTGTATTGGGCGAATACAGTGCTCGATGCGGGGCAAATTCCTAAAGCGGTAATTCCCGTAGGCACGCCTGTATACGCAGGACACGCAGCCAATAAAAAGTACGTAGACGATACTTGTGTTGCAAAACCTGTAAAAAGCGATGCTACAAATAGGGTGCTTGCGGTAGAAAGTGGTACGAATAAAACGCTTGCTTGGTACGCAAATCCTGTCTATATCTATAATGTAGATGACTATGGTCAAGTAGTGCCCTTATACAAAAAAGTAGGCAAAACGATTGTTAATGCTAATCAGCAAGGACCGTCCCAAACTATATATGTTGCTACTCCGCAATTGGATTACGAAGCAGCCAACAAGAAGTATGTTGATGACCAAATCCAAGCACTTAAAACACAGCTTGGTATTTAATAAAAATTAAAAGGAGTAAAACAAAATGAGTGAAATTAAAGAATTTAGTGAACTTAACGGCTATGGCGTAAAAGATGCCGTAGCAAGAGCGGATATTGAGCGGTTGAAAAACGCAGGCGGTGGGAAGTTGTATAAGCACGATATAAAGTGTTATACACCTGATAGCTATGGTATTGTATTTACAATTTATAATTCTTCGCCTGTCGAATACACAGCTCAAACGTCACTTAACACAAATGGCGTTATGGCTGCGATAGTGTACGACGACGCAACTGGCGAGTACTTTCCTGTAATTTTAACAAAAATTGAAGATTACGGAGACAAAATAAAATTCACAATGTACAGCACGGCATCAGAACTTTTAAGAGATGTTACGGTTTTTAAAACGGATATGATTTTAACCGACGCCGTAACCGAAGTATAAAGGAGAATACTATGATTACACAACAAACTAAAATTAATATTCAAATAGACCGCCTTAAAAGAAAACTTGCAAAGACGAACGAGCAAGCTATTATGTTCGCGGTAGGCGAACTTACCGCCGAAGAATACGCGGAAACGAAAGCACAACGCAAGGCTTGGCGCGAAGAAATCAATACGCTTGAGGCGCAATTGCAAGCAATGCAAGCAACGGAATAACAAGCTAACGGAGGTGTGCTATGATAGAGTACAAGCTATTTGACGGCGTGAACAAAGGTTTTATGTTGTCAAGAGAGCCAATTGCCGTTGATAAGGCAACGGAGCTTAAATTTAAGTTTGTGAGCGCACCTGCCCAAAGCACGGCTGTATTTGAAGATGCGGAAAAGAGAACGATGTATCGCAGTTTGGTAGATGGGGAATGTAGCATACCTGCTACGTTCCTCACAAGCGGTATTTCCGTATCGGTTGTCGTATTTGGTGACAGTACGCGCAAGTACGATTGCGAAGGAGTTTATGTAAAGGCGTTTGGCGATAAAGTAATTGTATGCCCGAACGGACTTGACGTTCCTGCGCAAATCGTAGACATTTATAGCAAGATGCAAGAGATGCTGGATAGCATCAAGACCTTGTCAAACGGCTATATTAAGCTGGACGAGAAGTTGAGAAAACTTCTTGAAGGCTGGGATTTTGATTAAACGGAAGGAGTAAAATTATGAAAGCGAAAAAAGTATTTAGATTAAGCGTATGGCTTGCAGGTATGCTTTGTATCGTGGTGTTGCTTTTCGGCTTTGCAATTGCCCCTAAAACGGCGATTGCGGAAGAAGTGACGAACGGGCAGGAAACAGTAATTACGGACGAAATAACCACGCCCGAAGTGAAGGAAACGCATACTGTGTTTACGCGCGTGGAAGAATGGTTTTCGGATAACTTTTTAGAGTTTATTTCCAGCGTGGATTTAGCTGCGGTGGTAGGGTGTATTATCGCGATGATTTTAGATAATAAATCGGGCAAGCGTAATACCGAAGAAACGAAAACGGCTATTAATGCGAATACTACGGCTATGAAGGAAAACACCGAAAGCAACGATAAAGTGCTTGAAGTTGTAAATGCGCTTATTGACAGCACGAACGAAATGAAAGCAGACGAAGAAGGCGTGCTTGATGCCATTGAAAAGATGCAAATTATGAACAAGGCGATTTTGGAAATTCTTGTGACGGTATACGTCAACAACAAGAATATTCCGCAAGCAACGAAAGACCTTGTAAATATGAAGTACGTTGACGTATTAAGAAAGGCAAGCCGTATCCCCGAAGAGGTAAAAACCGAAACGGAGGTGTAAGCTATGAAAAGAGCAACAAAGGGTAAGATTATTAAGGGCTCGGCTGTGGTGATTGATGTTGCAGCCCCCTTAATCGCCACTATTTGCCAATTTCCCGTGTGGATTGAAAAATCATCTTCTGCTACAATTTCGGGTATTTTCTTGCTGTTTGCGTTTTTCTCTTGCTTGCCGTTTATCAAACAAATTAAGATGTGGATGAAATCGCCGTCCGTTCCTGTGCTTTGGGTTATCTTTCTTGTGCTGTTTTCCCTGCTCCGCAATATCATCGACCAAATGTGGATGGTGTGCGTAATCGGCGCGGTATCTAACTGTTTTGGCGCAATCCTATATAAAGTAGGGAATATTGTCGGCGGTGAGCAAGCAAAGGCTAATGGGGGTAGTTGATTATGAGTCCGTTAGAGCATATTGAAAAACATCACGATCATACGCATGAAGATGATAACGCTGGGTTAGGCAGTGCGCTGGATTATATGCGAGAGAACAAAAATAAAGCCGTAAAAAGCTTTGTGAACAACAAAGGGCTATTTGTTGGGCTAATCCTTGTATTTATCCTAATTCTTGTATTTACAACGAATATTAACTTCCAATCTTCTGCGGAGGTAATGAAACTTTCGCTGACAGTATTTGTGTTTGGTTTTTGCTCATACACAATGTACGTGAACTGTGCGGATAGCGGTACGAGAGCAGGCAAAAATACAAGTGCCTACCGCAACGCAAAAACGGACTATGAAGATGTAAAAACAAAGATTGTTGAAGGCAAAAAGCAACACCTTCTTGGGGATTTTTGCCGAGCGTATATTGACGAGGAATTGCGCAATGCTCGGAACGAAATTTTAGAAGGCGTTGGGTTAGAGTATAAGGACTATATCAAAAAATGGGTAGGCGAAGACAAAGCCACCATCAAGGCAAGCACGGATTTATCGGAACGTGAAAAGGATGCGGTGATTGCCGCCAATTCGATTAAGCCGTTAAAGCTTACTCCAGAAATGATATTGCGTCGCGAACGTACTTATAAACGCCGAGCCCCACTCGGCAAAAGTCCGCACTCGCGTAGGAATATTCAATATATTACAAAGCTAATCTCGACGATTGTCACTTCCATATTTACTTGTATGCTTGCTCTGGAGGTTATAGGTAACCCTTCTTGGGCTACGTTTGCTGAACTGTGTCTTAAGCTGTTAATGGTGCTTTTAAGCGGTTTTTCGGGCTATAAAATGGGCTACGAAAACATTACCATTGACACAGTAAACTACATTCAAGATCAAACAGATTTGCTGCATCAATTTGAGCAGTATTTAGAGCAACAATGCGCTGAAAAATGCGCGGAGGCGAACAATGGATAATAATAGTATTATTCCCATATCGCAGGAAACTCTACAGCCGATTATTAAATCGAATATATTGTATGTAAATTGCATTGAAGAATTTGAAAAGATAGAATTGGAATGCAATCAAACAATATTAGCGTTTGACAACAATCAATCTTGTTTCTATATCCGTGCGCGTGATAGGTTTGGTGAGTATGCGCCTGTAAAGGTGTACTTCTATGAAGATTTTGCGACACGGATGCAAGGTGCGGACGAAAAAGCATTTTATGATAAATGCAAAGAGTTGAAACTCGATCCGTTAAAGACGGAACTTGCACGTAAGTTTTTCATTGAGAACGAAAAAACAATGAAGATTTGGCTGTGGTTGTTGGAAACGAAAAAATCTAATATGGAATATGATTCCGTAAAGCACTTGCGATATAAGCTGAAAAAACTGTTTTTGGGGCTGGGTACAAAAAACTAACTTTTTGTACATTTTTATGTAGATAAAAACTACATTCTTTATACAATTTTATACTTCTTGAACACGATTTGCAAACAACGAATCGTGTTTTTTTATTGTATAATTTTCTTGCAAATAAAAACACGGAGGTAAGCTATATGACTAACAAAGACGTCAATTCCTTGATTTTGATGCTGGGGATGATGAATAGCAAGCTGGACGATATTATTAAAGTGCTCTACCGATTGGAGCGCAAGGAAGCAGTTAAGCGTGTTCCGGTTGTTGAACACATATGCAAAGCGGACACGCAAAAATGAATATTATCCGTTGGTGCGCAACAGCGGTTGATATAAATAAATTATAAAAAAGGAGTGTAAAAAATTATGGCAGAAATGACTTATGCAAGTAAGGGTGTAGCAGGTAGCGGTTTAGGTTTGGGTATTGCTGGTACTGCACTTGGTTTATTGAATGGTGGTTTGGGTAATCTTTTAGGCGGTTGGGGCGCAGCTCCCTATTGCCACGAAAATACTCCCGTAAACCGCTATGAGGCATCTCAATCGGCGCGTATCGCTGAATTGGAAACGGAGGTAAAATTGCGTGATGCAAACGCCTTCACTATGAGCGAAATGGGTAAACTTCGCGACTATGTAGACAACAAGTTTGCGGCGGTTGAAAAATCCATTTGCGACCAAGCGGTTTACAACGCAACGAACACGGCGACCATCGGTTGCATCGCTAATCAAGTTAACCAACTTATGTCGCTTACGAAAGTGGTTATTCCTAATACGTCGATTTGTCCCGGCTGGGGTAATGTAACTGTAACGCCAGCAACGACCACGCCTGCAGCGTGATAACAGGAGCATACCGCTATGAGAATAAATGAAATGCAGTTGTATCCTGCAATCAATGAGTTTATTGATAGGGAAGTAATGCCGTTGGGCGCAACGATGAATATGACCGACCAATTCTTGTTTGGGTTTAAGGTAGGCGTTGCAAAACGGAAAATACAAGACGTCGTAAAATCCTATATCCGTGACGATAAGATGAAAATCTTTGGGCTTGTTGACGAGAACGGTGGCATTGACATTGACACAATGTATCAATCGGCAAGCGACGTTATGGGGCAAATGGGTCGGTTGGAAGTTGCAGGCATTACTTTCCGTGATGCCGATTTGCAAAAGCTGTACGGCATTATGCAGAAGTATGCCAATCAATCGTAAGGAGGATGTATGAAAATTCTTGTAAACTTAATCGAAAAGGCAAACGATACAATGGAAGAAGTTGAATGGTACGCAGAGAAGGCACATCACATTCGTGCGGAACATAAAGCACTTGCGGACACCTATATCAAAATAGCGGATATGCACGTGGATATTTATAAGATGCTGCACGACCAAATGGTTGACCTTATCGAGTTGGAAAAGCGTAAAGGAACGCCACCGCCACCCGAAATGCTGGCGATTTGGAACTACGAACACGAAAAGCTCGTTAAGCAGTTTGCCGAAGCAAAGTTTTTGGTGGAAGATTATAAAAAGTCCTACTAAAAGCGCAAAAAAATCCCTGCGCGGAAATGCGTGGGGATTGTACTTTTTTAACTAAAATGTTACATGGCTCAAAAAACCACAATATATAGTGTGTATGCAATACTACATACCACAATATATTGTGGTATGCGACTTCCCTTCGTCCGCACCATAGCAAAAAACACCCCAAAAAAGGGTGTTTTTTCTATGTTTTATGGGTGTTTTTGGGTGTATTTGGGTGTATTTGATTGCAAAATGTTACATATTTTTGTTACATATTTTTTGTTATATTTTTGCGAGTATGCTCAATTTGTCTTCTTGGTACAAATGCGCATAGGTTTTGGTGACCTGTTCAACCGTATCCGATATTAAATCGGCGACCACCAAGAACGACGCGCCCTTGCTTATAAGCATACTTACGAAGCTATGGCGCAAATCGTGGATACGGATTTGCGGAACACCAGCAAGCGCAACGTAGCGTTTGAATACTCGTTCTACTGTGGTAGGTGCTAACGGTTCTTCGCCACCAAAATAAAACTTGCCGTCTTTAGGCGGTTTATAGCTTTTGATTTCGTCCTTTACCGCTTGGCAAATTGGAAGGGTACATGTTTTATCGGCTTTTGTGGACGTTATATTCCACGTTTCCTTGCCGAAACGTCTTCTGTCGACGGATTTATCGAAAGTAATTTTATCGGGCTTTACGTCCGTTTTATAGAGCGCAAACAGCTCGCCTTTGCGCCTACCCGTAAAAAACATAAACGTAAATAGCGCGTGGTACGTTGGATTGTCTACAACGGCGATGAACTGCTCGAATTGCTCGCGCTTCCAAATTTGCATTTCCGTTTTAGGTTTGCGTTTCTTTGGACGTTCAATGTCTACTAAATTATTTCGGTATCCGTAGCGTTTCTCTACCCAAGAAAGGAACGTGCTGAACTGCCCACGTATTTTAATGAGATATTTCCAAGAGAAGTATTCATCTGTGCGTGTGTTCTTCATTGCCCACAATTCGTCTTGCCACAGGTACAGATTCTCTTTGGTTATTTGGTCGATGGGAACGGTGTCGAACTTCGGCAGAATGTAATTACGGAAAATATTATGCTTATCGTAAATAACGCTTTCCTTGTTTTGATTCCCCAACGAAGCAAGGTATTGACGTACCAAATCACCGACAAGGAGTTTTTCTTTGGCGGTGTTTTTCTTTTTAAGCGGATTGTTTTTTACAAGCTCACAGTACGTTGTAACAAAATCTATGTATCCTTGCTTGGCTAAACTTTTAGTGGAAAATCCCGATAACCGTTTCAGCTTTTCCACACCGTCCATTGTCACAATGCGGAATAAGACGTCGTAAACTTTTCCACGCTTTGTTTGACGTTCCTGCAAAGAGTATTTATTTGATGAGATATAATACTTTTCCATTATTCGTCGTCTTCATCGGGGAAAATAACCCTTGCGTTAAATCTCAAATCATCCCAATCGATTTCTTCGCCTTCTTCAAGATAGGTATCATCGCATTCAATGATATCTTCTTTTATTTTTACAAACATCTTTTCAAGTTCTTTTGCTTGTTTTGCAGTCAGCTTATACTCGTTTTCGTCTTCATAATCCGAGAGAACGTCGTCAAGATAAATATCATCGTAGTCTTCGCATATTTCTTTCAATTTCTTATATAAGGGATCGGAAACGTCAATTTCATAATCTTCCCATTCGCAATCGCAGCCATCGTATACGCCATATACCAAATACAGATTAAGCGTCTTCATAATTTTATCCCTCCAATTATTCGTGCTTTAATTTATTATAATAGTTATGCAACGCAAGCAATTCTTCTTTGTGCATAATTTGCATTTTAAGCAATTCGTTTTCCGTAGTGAGCGCAGTCACTTTATCCTTAAGCATGGCGTTTTCCGCCACGATTAAATCACGTTCTGCGGTAACGATATCTACGTTTTCTTTGATTTCCACAAGGCTTTCGCTTGCTACGACGATGTTAGTGTCGGCAAAAATGTCGTTAAGCGTACCGCCAAGTGCTTTTACTATAATGTATATAGTGTCGATGCGCGGGTGGTCAGTTTCGCCTGAAAATATCCTTGTAACCGTCCGTTCGGGCAAATTTGTCTTTTCTATAATCTGTTTTGTGGACAAATTTGACGCCTTTTTCATTTCTCGTAAGTTAATCAGCCATAAAGGGGGGTTTTTTACGACAAGAGTTGTTTCCATAATGATATTTTTGTCCTCCTTGTTGGATAAAGTTGTCAGTATTTAAGTGATAAATTTGGGGTGCAAAAAGACAAACTTGGGGTATTGCATTCTCAAATTTGCCGTTGTATAATATTCTCACAAAATAAGTTTCGACGTTATTAGCCCAATGTCTACATTATTTTTTTGTTGTGTAAATTGCTAATCGCCTGATATACTTATGCGTACAATATTATATATAAGGAGTAATTAAAAACAATGTCACTTACACAACAAAAGCTTAATCTACTTAAAAAGATTGTAAACGCGCGTCTTACCAAAGAAGAAATGCAAGAATTGCTTAACAAAGCGCAAGAAATTGCGCAACGCGGTAGTAAACCGCCTTCTAAATAATATATGTTAAAATTTCTTGCCAAGCTTTGCGTTTTTGTAACCATTTTAGCTACATACCTTGTTTGGCTGTTCTTTAACAGCTAAACTGATTGCCCTGCCGTTCGGTGGGGCTTTTTATTTTTTCAACTGGTTACAATTTGTAACCGGTTTGTTTTTTTTCAATAACTATGTCTACCAACTTATTAAGTGTATCAATTTCGTCTTCATTCATCTTTGCAATAGCAAGGTAAAATTGCTTTTGTTCATTGTTAAGCGTTCTATACACTTCAAGCCATTCTTTTTCTTCTGCGGTTAAAGAAGCCGTCTGCTCATTGCTTATTGCAACAGCCGTTCGCTCGTCAAGGTTGATGGTCCCACTTGATAAAAATCGGGGGCGACCATATTTATACGCTAAATATTCTTTTAATAATGGCGTAGCTTCGTTGTACTCTTCCTGTTCAGATGAATGCCATTGGCTAATAGGGCGCGTAATCTCAAATTTGTCACCAAGTAAAAATTCTATTGATACATTGTAAAATGCGGCCAATTTCCCAAGCGTTGCATTGTCCAGGTTTACCTTGCCGTTTTCCCAATAAGAATAAGTGTTTTGCGTGACATTAAATATAGAAGCTAATTCTTGTTGAGTAAGGCGTTTTATTTTTCTCATTACTAAAAGACGATTTTTTGAATTAGTTAGTTTCATCTCTATGTGTACTTAACTCCTTTTTCTTTAATTATAAATGGTATTGATAAAAAAATCAACAAATTTTATAAAATCACAAAAAATATTGATAAAATATTGATAAAACGCTTGACAACTGTAAAAATCCGTGCTAAAATATCAATAACAACGATAAATGTGGAGGTGTGAATATGACTTTTTCCGAAATTAGAAAGGAAAAAAGAATAACGCAAGAAGTGTTGGCGCAAAAGATTGGCGTTTGTCAATCGGCGGTAGCGGCGTGGGAAACGGGCGTTGCTGCTCCTACAGTAAAAAATCTTGTGTTAATAAGTAAAGAACTTGGTGTCGATGTAGACACATTGGTTAAATCATTTGAAAAAGTTGGGGGGGCATAAGTATGACGGTAGCGGAACGGCAAAACATATTTGCCAAAGAATATTTGTCGAACGAAGATTTGCAAAAGCTGTTTAATTTGCATCCATCGGAAGCGAGCAGGTATATGAATGCGATTAAGAAAAAGCTGACGATAGGAAAAAGCAAGGAATTGCGTTTGGATATTCGTGGCAAGCTCCACGTGCAAGATTATTTAGATTATCTTGGGGTAACGTCGGATAGATACGCGCCTTGCGCACAATTAGATGAAGTGGGTGCGTGCGTATGACGAAGATTGAGATAGCAAGATTGCAAAAAGGAATTACAAGGCAAGAGCTGGCAAATCGTTTAGGCATTACGGAACGCGCGGTATTGTATTATGAAAGCGCGCAACGACAGCCGAGAGCACATATCTTAAAAAAAATGGCAACAGTATTGAATTGCAAAATGGAAGATTTGATTTAAGGAGGAAAAAAAATATGGAAAGACGTGGCGTAGCAGGTGGGTTTGTAAAAAAGCCCACGCAAAGAGAAGAAGTATTGGATTTTATGAATAAGTATGGTAGCATCAGCGCGTTTGACGCGTTTACGGAACTTGGCGTTACGCAATTAGGCGCACGCATCAAAGAGCTTGAAGAAAAGGGTTGGCTTATCGGGCGCATCCGTAGAGCGGTTATATCCGGTCGTACGGGCAAGAAAATTCACTTTGTTGAATACTTCATCAAGGAGGCAACGGCGTGAGATATACGCGTAATAGTAAGATGATGGACAAGATGAAAGAGAACGGATGGACGTTTGCTTATCTTGCGCAAAAGTTGAATAACGAATACACAATAGCAACGCTGTTCCAATACGCAAGCGGTAGAAGAGTGCCGAACAAATCGGATAAAAAGAAAATCGCCGATGCGTTTAGATGTTTAGTAAAGGATTTGTTTTAGGAGGAAAGAAAATGCAAATCGTAATACCGAGATGGTTAAAGGAAGAAAATCCTATAACAGCAGGGTTTTGTGAGCTTATCAACGAAACGCTCAAAAAATACCCTAAAATGAGCCTTGAAGAGTTTGCTGGGGAAATTAGCAAGGCGAATGTAGAAGACAGTTTTAGGCGCATTCAGCGCATCGAGGGAGCGCAATTCGGTGACGATGCGGATATTTACTACGATGCAAGCGTGGGGCGGCACGATTGTAAATAAATAAAATAAGGAAGAAACTTCTGCTTATTTTTCTCTATGAATTGTTGGTTTTTTATATTCAATGAAAACCGCCCTTTTCATCTAACTACGGAACTTATTAAAAAAATATTTATATAAAGGAGTATTTAACTATGAACGAACACGAACTTATGGAAATGGACAACGAGCCGAACGAAATGATGTTGCAACCGCAAAGCGGTGGGTTGCTCGATAGCAACAGCGACAACATCTTGTATCTTGCAGAGCAAGCTGAAAAGTATATCGTTGCGATGAACAAGATTATGGATGCTGCGCTGAAGATTACGAACGAGCTTGATTGGGTGCTTATCGGCGGAATCCCGTACCTGCAAGAAAGTGGAGCAACGAAGGTAGCAAGATTGTTTGGTATTTCTATCCAGCTTGTTGGAAGACCGCTTATTGAAGTGGATGCGCTTGGGTACAAGACGTACACCTACAAAGCAAGATTTTATCTGAAAGACCAATTTGTTGAGTGCGAAGGTAGCCGTTCGATGAAGGAAGATTTCTTTGCAGGCAAAGACGATCCCGAACGCAATAAGAAAAAGAAAACGCCCGATGAGATTGACGAACGCGACGTTAAGATGGCGGCGTACACGAATTGTCTTAACAACGGTATCAAACGTCTTATCCCTAACCTGCGCAACATTGATGTAGAAACGCTTAAGAAAGCAGGGTTGGATGTTTCCAAGATGCGTGGGTATACGTTCAAGACCGGCACGAAGGGTGGCAATAGCGGTAAAGCGGAAGACAGCGGTATCAAATGCGAAAGCTGTGGTGCGCCTATCACGCAAAATGTTGCGGCGTACAGCCAAGCTCAATTTAAGAAAACGCTGTGCTTGAAGTGCCAAAAGACGATGCAAAAACCTGCTCCGAAAGCGGATATTCTTGACGATGAAGAAATTCCCTTTCACTAACGAGGTAGCCGTATGATTAAAGTATGGGAAATCGAAATAGAAGAAAAGCTGAAACGAGTTGTGAAGGTAGAGGCTGACACAATCGAAGAGGCGTTAAGCAAAGCAGAGAACGATTACTGTGATAGAAAGATTGTCTTAAACGATGACGATTTAATATTTTGGGGCATCGAGCAATATAGGGGGATTTAACTATGAACGCAAGCGATATCAAAGCAAGGCTGGAAGAAGTGGCGAAATCGAAAATCAAGGTATATCCCGTAAAGAACTTGAGCGCATCTCGTTTGGGGCATCCCTGCGAAAGATATTTATATCTTTTGATGACGAGTTGGAACGAACAAAAACCGCACGACGTAGGATTGCAACATATCTTTGATTTGGGTAATTCCATCGAAGATTATACGATTGCAAGATTGAAGGAAGCTGGGTTTGAATGCATCACACCGACCGTTCGGTCGTGGTGCATCAACAAGCCTTATATAACAGGACGAGAAGACGTGCGCATTAAGGACACGGACACAGGCGAACTGCTCCCCGTAGAAATTAAAGGGCTTTCGCCTGTTGAGTGGGAAAAGCTGAACACGATTGACGATTTCTTGAACAGCAAGAAACACTACGTAAGAGGGTATCCATCGCAATTATTTGCGTATATGTACCACTTTGAAAAGGAGCGTGGTTTCTTCGTCATCACAAACAAGCTGACGGGCGAAATCAAGCCGATTGAAGTAAAGCTGAATTATGAGTTTGGTGAGCAGGTATTGCAAAAAGCCGAGCGCGTATATAAAGCGGTAGAAACGAATACACCGCCCGATAGCTGTGAAGATGCAAGCGTTTGCGAAGGATGCAACCTGCAACACATCTGCGGTCAAGTAAAGCGTGTGCCTACGGATATTGAGATGGATGACGAACTTGAAAATCTCATCAACCGCAAGGAAGAACTGAAAGCGGCGAAAGCTGAATACGAATCGGTAGATAAAGCGATTAAAGACCGCATAGGCGAACGAGAAAAGGTAATTACGGGCACATACTTAATCGAGCGTAAATCGTTCGTTAAAAAGGCATTTACGGTGCCCGAAAGTACGCAATGGCGTATCAACATCAAGAGGTTATAAAGATGGACAATTTATTTGAAAAAAGCCGAGTGCTGTTTGAAGTGCTCGGCAAGCCGCAAGGCAAGCAAAGAGCAAAGGTAAGCACGTTTGGCGGTTTTGCAAGGGCATACACCCCTGAAGAAACTGTCAGCTACGAAAACCGAATTATACTTTCGTATAAGCAAGCGTTGAACGGGGGGAAGACTCCGTTTTGGGAAACGCCTGTAAGCGTGAAAATAATTGCTCACCACGCTATTCCTAAAAGCTTTTCAAAGAAGAAAAGGGAAGGCGCGTTAGCTGGCGATATCAGACCACAAACAAAGCCCGATATCGACAACGTTGTCAAAGTAGTGTGCGATGCCTTAAATGGTATCGCCTACCGCGACGATACGCAGGTGATCCGTGTACAAGCGGAAAAAATATACAGCGATGAGCCGAAGCTGGTGATCGCTATTAGAGAATTTTAAGGAGTAGATTTACGATGAAATGCGGATTAAAAACGTTTCCGCTTTCCGTAGATTTGGACGATAACATTAAATTGGTCGAAGCCGAGTTTGGTGTAAAAGGTTTCGCCATTGTCATTAAACTGTATCAAGCTATATACAGTCGTGGCTATTATATGAAATGGGATATAGACGCCCAGCTCTTGTTTATCCGAGATTATTGCTTATCAGAGGTAGGTCGGGGCTTGGTGTCCGAAGTTGTCGATTGTTGCATAAGGCGTGGAGTATTTGAATCCAAGCTCTATAACGAGCATAAGATTTTAACAAGCAAGCGGATTCAAGAAACGTTCCTGACGGCAACAAAACGTAGTAACAAGGTCGTAATGGAAGAACAGTACGCCCTTCCTATCGTTTACGAATTTATAGAAAGTGTAAACAAAAATGGAAAAAATGTAAACATTTCTTTCAAAAATGTAGACAATTTTGAACAAAGGAAAGGAAAGGAAAGAAAAGAAAAGGAAATAACCCCTAACCCCTTGCAAGGGGGAGGGAGTGATATTTGGAAGGATAGATTCTTCGAGCGGTACACGGTATTTGAGAAAAAGAACTATCACGATGAAGGCGTTGATTACGAAGTGCTTTATCGGGAATTTGAACAATCTGCAACGTTGCAAAAGATGTGGTCGTTCCCGAAGGTGGTCAAGCTTTATCAGCAAATCGCAAAGGGCGATTTCCGTGACAAGCAACAACCTGCTTATGTGGCACCGTCCGTGAAAGCGGCGAACGATAGAGCGGATCGTGAAAGGTTTTACGCACAGCGCAAGCAACAAGCGCAGACAAAAGCGGATAAAATGATGGAACGCGCATTGCGAAATAGTGAGTTTAAGCAAGCAACGCATAAATTGAGTAGGATGGAATTTGAACTTGCAAGAGCGGAAGTGGATGGCGACAGTGAGAGATTGAAAGAACTTACACGCCAACAGGAAATACTGCGAGATGTGCGTGCAAGGGCATTAAAGGCAGTAGGACTGATGGAAGAAGATTTGCTGCCGCGCTGGCATTGTCAAAAGTGTAGCGACACGGGATACCTTCCCAACGGAATGTCGTGTGATTGTTATAAGGAGTTGCAAGGATGATGAATCAAATTTCTTTATTTGACGGCGCGACAAGATTTAAGATTGACAAGCCGATTAGGTTGATAGAGTGTTTTGCTGGGTATGGTTCACAAGCTCTTGCGCTTAAATATTTAGGTGTGCCGTTTGAGCATCATTGCATATCGGAGTGGGCTGTGCCGTCTATTCAAGCGTATAAAGACTTACATCACGGCGACGATAGTGTAGATTATTCCATCGCATTAAACAATGTGCAATTGGTAGATTATCTTGAAGGGCGTATTTCTACCGATTACTCAACGCCTATGACAAGAGCGCAAATTGAGCGTAAAGGCGAAGCTTGGCAACGCAAAGTGTACAACAATATGATGGCAAGCAAAAATCTTGGCTCGATTATGAAAGTACACGGTAGCCAGATGAATATAACCGACACGGATAGGTATTGCTATGTGCTGACGTACTCGTTCCCATGTCAAGATTTATCATCTGCAGGCAAAGGTGCTGGGATGGGCAAAGGAAGTGGTACGCGCAGCGGATTGCTTTGGGAAGTGGAACGCATCCTTAAGGAATTAGACGAAAAACCGCAGGTGCTGATTATGGAAAACGTACCCGAAGTGGCAGGCACGAAGAATATGCCACACTTTGCTAAATGGTTGGCTGTGCTGGAAGAATTAGGGTACAAGACCAAGTGGGGCGTACTTAACGCAAAAGAATTTGGCGTTCCGCAAAATAGGGCAAGATGCTTTGCCGTATCGGTGCTTGGCGATTATTACTACGATTTGCCGATAGGATTCCCTTTGGGATATCGCTTGAAGGATATGCTTGAAAAGAACGTTGACGAGAATTACTACCTTAAAGAAGAAACGATACAAGCGTTGAATATTCATAAAATGGAGTAGTAGAATGGAAGAAGTAAGATGCAAACAGGTAGCCACGTTGCGTGGTGGGAAGTGGGAAAAGACATACGAAGAAAGCCGTAGGGTATACGGCATAGACGGATTGTCGCCCACAGTACACACGCAAGGGGGGGGGGAATCAAGAAGTGAAAATCTTGGTAGAGCCCCTTGCATACGACGAGCAAAATGGATATTTAAGAGAGGATGGCATTGTGGGAACATTAACAACTGATGGAAGTAGTCCAAAGCATAATAATAGAGTGGTTGAGCCGATTGTCTATGACGGCTTTAACCAAAAGGTGCGTGAAGATAGTGGCGTTATTGGGACGATAACGCGGAACGTCGGAGCGGATCTAAAGCGCAATGGGCAAGGGTTGATTTATCCAAAAGGCGAATACGAACTCTCGGATAAAATGAAACGCTATATCAATAGCTATGACGATAAGTACAAGGTGAGCGACGGGAACTTGACAATCAATAAAGAAGTTGCACCTGCCGTAACAACGAGAGAAGGGTGTTCAAGGGCTGACCAATGTAGTTATATCAGCAAGGATTTTGACGAGAACGCAAATGTCGCAGGCGTAAATTTGGTAGATTTTCGTGTGCGCAAGCTGACCGAGAAAGAGTGTTTTCGTTTAATGGGCGTAAAAGATGAAGATTTTGAGAAGATACGGAAAAATCAATCAAAATCGAGTTGCTATCATCTTGCAGGCGATAGTATTGTCACCGCCGTGCTTATGGCGCTATTTGGTGAAATGATGGAAATAGATTGGCGTGAAAAAGTAAATAATTTAACGAAGGAGTTAAGCAATGGAACAAGTAATTCATTTAGAGATTAGTTTAGATGCGGACAAGCGCACGGTAGCTGCGATTTTGGTCGCAAACGGATACACAGTGCGCAAGACGAAAATTAAGCAAGGCAATAGAGAAAAAGCAGTTTTGGAGGCGTATAAAGAAGATGGAAAAGTTACCGAAGGCAAGAAATAAGATGGACGTTCCGAAAACGGAAGAAAACAAACTGACCGATGAAGAAGTTTTAACAGCGATTGAAATATGCTTTAAGGCGAATTTGGAGTGTTGTAAGTGTCCGTATTTTAATAAAAACGGAAGAAACTTTTGTATTGAAGATAAAGCCTTTTATAAGGATATGAAACGAATTGTGCAAGAACACTCCGAGCAAAAGGAAGAAATCGAACAATTAAGCAAAGACTACGAATCGGTAGTTGAAATGAATACGTTGTTTCAAGCCGACCATAAACTTATGTCCGACAAGTTGATTGCATTGGAAGTGGAAACGAATAATCAACAAGCTGAAATCGAACGGCTGACGGAAGAGTCAAACGAGATGTTTGATAGACACTCAATAGAAAATCAAGCAGCATCACTTTTAATCGATAAACGCAACAAAGAAAACTCCAAACTTCAAAAGCAAGTGGACGAGTTGACAGCGTTCAAAACCGAAGCAATTTCTATGAGCTTGTACGGAAAAGGGCGTAAAGATGGGGAAGAAGTAGCCGTCAAAGACACGGCGAAAAAGATTTATAGCGGTTTACTTAAAGAATTTTCAATCCGTAAAAGTTGCGGAAATGCGGACGTTGTTGTAAGAGAAATGGCATTACGCTACGGCGTGGAGGTGGAATGATGGTAGGTTGTTTATATTTTTCATTGTATTTTACAGTAATGATGTTGATAGGCGATTTACCGGAATGGTTAATGGTTGTGAACACGGTGCTTTTTGCGATAAGCACAATAGCATCCATCATTATATGGGAGGAGCACAAATCAAAAGTCGAAGAATTGGAGGAAAAAATTGAACACTTAAAGGAGTTTAAGGAATGGACAAACGAATAGACGAAATATATATTCCGTTCAAAGGGGAAAAGAAACAAATTTACTTGGATTTACTGCCCTACTGTCAAATGATTTTTTCAAAGTTTGGCTATGGAATAATTGATACGATTTACGATTTAGGTTATCGCAAAATCCCCGAAAATGCAGTGGTTATAGACAAAAACGAAAATCCTTGTTTAAGTTGTCCTGTTCCCGAAGATATACAACGAGATGTTGATTGCAGTACGATATGCGGTGCGGTTAGATTAGGAATAGATTGGCAAAATCAATGCAAGGTACTTGTTAAGGAAAATAAGCAACTTACAAAAGCACTTGCCGAAAAAGGCAAGGAAACGGCGGAGAAGTTTGCGGAAAGGTTGAAAAGTCTATTCGATGAATATGGCAAATACATAGGTTATCACATAAACGAAATCATTGACGAAATCTGCAAGGAAATCACGGAGGGAAAGGTATGAAAATAGAATACAAGCCTATTCGTGATTGCTGTAATCACTATAAAACAAATCTTTTCACGGTTGGTTATCAAGCTAATCCAAGAACGCAAAAATCGAGCAAATTTAAGGTGTATATTTGTGATAACTGTGGAGAAGTACACGACCCGTATGGTGGTATAAAAGGTGTATTATCAATGCTATATTTCAAGTTTATATCGCAAGGGTGTATTTTTGTGGAAGATGAGGTGGAAGATGAATACGAGGAACTTTAACGATTACAAAGAAAACAATACACCGCATTTAGTCCACGAAGCAATGTGCGTATCCTGCCTACACAGGTGGATTGAGGTTAGACCAGAAGGAACATTGTTAAAAGACCTTGAATGTGGTTATTGTGGCAAGGTAGGTTATGTTATTGCAACGGGTCAAGAGATTGATAGCAAGGAGTAAAGATATGAACGAAAAAGATATTGCTGAACAAGCGTATAAAAATGGGTATGAGCAAGGCGCAACGGCTGTGATTGCGTATATCGAAGAAAAAGACAAGTGTCTTGGAAAATTCAGTATTTACAAAAAGTTACTGAACGAATTAAAAGAAACTTTTTTAGGAGGTAAGCACTGATGCCAAAAATAGGATGTAAATCAAGAGCAATCTCTATGACGAGAAGTGATACGTGGACGAGTACGGAGTACAAGCCAAATACCAGCGATTTATTTGCCGATTTTTGCGTGAATAAATGTCCGCACAAGGAAATACCTTGCAAGGGCGATTGCGACGAAATGAAGGCATTTAGAAAGGCGAATAGAAAGTTGAATGGAGGTAATTTATGAACAAGGTATTTTTAATCGGAAACTTAACGAGAGATCCGGAACTGACGGAAACGGCATCGGGGGTGGCGGTATGCCATCTCTCGATAGCCGTCAACAGGAACTACCAAAGCGGTGATGGGGAACGACAAACGGATTTCTTTAATTGCGTAGCGTGGCGTGGGCTTGCGGAAACCTGCGCAAGACATTTGACGAAGGGCAAGAAGGTATCGATTGTCGGCACAATTCAAACGAGAACGTATGTAGACAACCAAGACATCAAGCGTTCGGCAATAGACATAATGATACAAGACGTTGAGTTTCTATCGCCGAAGGAAAGCAATAGCAACGATGGGTTTGATGATTTTGACGATTAACGCATAATAAGGACAAAAGGGTGGTGAGAATTGGATTATGGCATACATAGCTAACGGAAGACAACGGGGAAGACCGAAACAGTTTTACAAATACGAATTGCCGACAGGCGTTGTAAAGATTGTGAGAGCGCAATGCGCGGACTACGAACGCAAGACCATAGCGATGCGCAGCGGCGCATTGCCGCAGGAAGTACAGCATTTGTACGAAGAAACAAACACGGCTATCAAGAACGCCTTGCTGGATATTGAAGAAGGATGTCGTGACGAGTTTTTGACGGATATTGCCGAGAATAGGGGCTACGAAAAAAGCCACATCTCGTATTTGTTATCAAAGAGCGCGTACTATCACCGCAAAGCAAAGGCGACGTATGAGATTGCGCGGCGTTTATATTTAATTTAATCAAATATTTTTTCAAAAGTTGGAATTATGTAGGACAATTTTGAGTTAATTGTATGGTATACTAATTGTAGTGCCAATACCCTAATACAAGTGGTTAGAGCCTTGCATCCGAGAGTGGGTGCTTGGCTCTTTTTTTGTTTTTTTTCTAAAAGAGTATAAAAAAAATTAAAAAAGGAGTTAAAAGGTATCATGAAAGGGAAAGAGAAAGAGAGAGATATAGAGAGAGATAGAGAAAAGGATAGTATCTCTCAAGATAATAATATTATTATATCTCAAGAAGAAATTAAAAAAGAAGTTAAAGAAGTAAAAGAAAATAAAGGTAGATTTAAGAAGGGTAATACTATCGGTAAAGAAACAAGGTTCAAAAAGGGTAATACAGGTATTAACAAATATCAAGATAATACTGTGTACAAAGAAGAATTTGCTGATATGCTTTTAGAATATTTCAAAGAGCCTAAAAGCGAAATCGTTTACGAAGAAGAATACAACAAAGACGGTACGCTTAAAAAGAAGACACCGAAGTTTATCTTACCACCTAAATTTCCTACGCTTGAGATGTTTGCTGTTAATATCGGGGTGACAAGCAGAACTTTGAGGGATTGGGCATCGGTTGACGAAAATGGCAATTTTAAGCACCCCCTCTTTGCCTATGCTTACGCACAAGCGCGTGAAAGACAGTTTGCGATTGCCAAAGAAAACGCTATTTCCAAGCAATATGACAGTAATTTCTCGAAGTTTATTCTTGTTAACGAATTTGGTATGCGAGATAAGCAAGAAGTGGATACCAACGTATCGGGCAAGCTTGAAACGCCTGTGGACGATAAAACGCTTGCGTTAATAGAAAGAGTGGAGCGTAGGATGAATGCCGAAGACAACAGCGACAAAAAATAACATTGATTACGCAGCAAGCATCGAACGCATCTTAAAAGCGGAGTTTGAATACTGCCGAGAAAACGTCGTTTATTGGGCGAATAACTATTGCGTGATAGAAGACAAAGACTCACCCGAAATCATCGTTCCTTTCAAGGGCTGGGACGCTCAAAACAAAGCACTGCAAGAGTTTCACGAAAATCGCTTGAATCTTATACTTAAAGCTCGTCAGATGGGTATTACGTGGATAGCGTTGTATTACTGCACTCACGATTTAATATTCAACGTAGGGCATACCGTAGTGGCGTTATCGAAGACGGAAGACGATGCAAAGGAACTTGTACGGCGTATGAGCGTTGTGCTTGAGAATATGCCCGAAATACTCAAAGGCGGCGGTTTAACGTGGCGTGTGACGGCTACAGCGATTTATATTACGGACGGCAAGCTGACATCCACTTTCAAAGCGTTTCCGGCATCGCCGTCAGCAGGGCGTTCATTCACGGGCAACATCTTGCTATTGGACGAATGGGCGTTCCAAGAAGCAGCGGAAGAGATTTGGACGTCAGCATATCCGACGATCAACCGACCTACAGGCGGTAAAGTTATAGGGCTGTCCACAATTAAGAAGGGCACGCTTTTTGAAAATCTTTGGACGGAAGACAATGCTTTCCACAAAATATTCCTTTCGGTGTTTTCCGATCCAAGACGAACGCAGGAATGGTATGAAAGCACGGCAAAGGATTTAGGCGTTAAGATTAAGCAAGAATATCCGCGAACAGCAGAAGAGGCATTGAGCAATCTTGGCGGCAGTTTCTTTTCCGAGTTTGATTATAGCAAGCATACGTGTGATCCGTTCACCATACCAAAGGATTGGACGATTTATAACACGCTTGACTATGGCTTGGATATGTTTGCACACTACAAGGTTGCGATAGATAATGATAACTGCGCTTACGTGTTCCATGAAATCTACCAAAGCGGATTGATTATTTCAGAGGCGGCAGACAAGGTAAAGCTTGCCGAGATTGTAGAAAAGGAAGACGGCACGGTGGAAGAATGGTATAAGCCACGCTTACGGCTTGCTCCACCCGATTTATGGAATCGTAGCCAAGAGAGCGGTAAGAGCAGGGCATTGTTATTTGGCGAGAATGGACTTTCGCTCACGCAATCAAACAACGATAGACAAGCTGGCTGGCTTGCTCTGAAGGAATTACTTAAAGAGCGCATCGCACCGAACGGGGAACGCTATGTACGGCTTAAAATATTCCGTACCTGCACGAACTTGATACGGACGTTGCCTCAAATCCTTATAGACGAGAAAAATCCCGATGATTGTGCAAAAGAGCCGCACGAACTTACTCACGCACCTGATAGCTTGCGTTACTTTGCGATCTATTGGACCTCACCGCCTAAACAGCAGGAAGAGCGTAGAGTTAAATATCGCCCAGATGAATTACAAGATTATCGTAGGGCAAGAACGCAAGAAGAAAGAGATTTAATTATTAAACGCAAGGGAGGTAAACCGTTATAATGCGTATACAAAAAGATAACAAATTAGCTTTTTTCAAGGATTTGTACGAAAACGCTAAAAGCTCAATGAGCGTGAAGTACGAAGACTTTGAGAAATGGAAACGCCAATACAAAGGCGATTTAGAGATTGATGGTAGCCCTATTGACGCGAAGACTACGCGCAATATTACCTACGAAATCATTGAAAGCCAATTTTCAAGCTATATTCCCACGACAGCGGTTACGGCTGAAGCTTACTCCGAGCGCAACGAACGCAACGCAAAGAGCGTAGAAAAGCTTTTGCGCAACCGCAGGAATAAACTTCCGTTTGAGCGTATGAACGATATGGATGAGCGATATGCGCCTATCTACGGGGGAAGTGTATGGTTGGTAGAATGGGATGACTCAATTAAAACACACAACACGGTAGGCGATGTTAAGGTAACTGTATTGTCGCCTACACACTTTGTCGGTCAGCCGTATATATACGAGATTGACGACATGGAGTATTGCTTTATTTCGTTTGAAACAACCAAAGAAGATTTGGTGCGCAAGTACGGTGTAGCTTTTGAGGTTGCAGACAAAGCCGAAAGCGAAAACGCTGGCGAACAAGACGAAACGGCTACTGTAATCGTTTGCTACTACAAAGACGAAGACGATAAGATTTGTCAATACATATGGTCGGGCGACGAAGAACTGATGGATATCGAAGATTACTATTCCCGTAAAAAGTATGTCTGTAAGAACTGTGGTAAGCGTAAAGAGCTTTGCGAATGCGACAAGCCCGATTACGAAATGCAAAACGATGAATACGAAGAGCTTGACCACGATATTGTATTGACGGATGGTAGCGTGTTATACGCAAATTCGCCTGTAATAGAGAACGGGCAAGTGGTGATGGAAACACAATCGCAGCAAGCGGTAATGAGCGATGGTAGTGTAGCGATGGATACCTTTGACGGCATTAAAGTGCCTATGATGGTGGATGTACAGGTGCCAAAACTTGAACGCACCAAGCTTCCGTATTACACGCCTACGAAGTTTCCTATCGTTATCCGTAAGAACACTTCGCAAGAAGATAGCTTATTTGGGCAAAGCGATTGCGAGTTTATTAGACCGCAACAGCAGGCTATCAATAAGCTGGAAAGCCGTATCCTTGAAAAGAGTATGAAAGCTGGCGTGTATCCTACCGCACCCGAAGACGATGCAGGGCAATTCGATAACGGCGTGTATGACAGCGTTATTAAAGTAAATCAAGGCAATCATAAGCTGTATGGGCGCATTGACTTGCAGGTAGACTTATCGCAAGACACAGCGCAAGCGGAAAGACAATACGACCACGCAAAGCGTATTATGGGCATTACGGACAGCTTTCAAGGGCAAGCGGATAACACAGCGCAAAGCGGTAAAGCAAAGCAAATCCAAGTGACACAATCGGCTGGACGGCTTGATTCCAAGCGTAGAATGAAGAATGCAGCGTATGCGGATATTGACGAGATTATCTTCCAATACTTTCTGGCGTATGCTGACGAGCCGAGAACGGTATCCTATGTAGATGCGCAAGGCAGATTACAAAACGCTACGTTTAACCGCTACGATTTCATTGAGCGTGACGAAAACGGGGAATATTACTACAACGATTCTTACCTGTTTAGCACGGACTTAACGGGTGACGTAGAGCAAAACCGAGAAGTGATTTGGCAAGAGAATAGACTTAACTTCCAAAACGGCTGTTACGGCAATCCACAAGACCCTCAATCGTTACTTGTCTTTTGGCAACAACAAGAAAAACATCATTATCCCGATGCAAGGGATATGGTGGAGCGCATAAGAGCGCAAATCGAGCAAATGCGCCAAGCGCAAGCGTATGAGCAACAGCTTGCACAATCCCAAGCGAAAAACAAAGAGCTTACCGCACAAAAGCTTGCTGCGGAAGATAAAGCTAAATACGCAGAAGGATATATCAATTATCTGCAAGGGGGTGCTAAATAATGGCAGTTAAAGTTAAGAAAATCCAAAACAAATCAACGGCTGGTCCTGCTGGCGGTACGCTTGTTACCGATTGGCTGTCCGGACCGTCGTTTAATACATCTAACGCACCGCTTAACCAAACGGAAGAGCATACTACGGAAATTATCACGGGCACGCCTACTACGGGCGTATATGGCGATTATAACAACTTAACGCACGGCAATGTAGGCATTTCGGGTGGTAGCGTAGGCACATCAAAAAAAGATTTTAGCGGTAGTAGTTTGAGAGAAACCGACTTGCAACTCACGGGCAGTGGAAATATCTATGGTAGCGTTTTAGATCCTAATTCTGTAGTGAACGGCAAGCAAAGCACGATTTACGGTGATGCGCTTGGGCAACAAGTGCAAACCCCTAATGCAACCGAACTTGGTGGTACTACTAACTACGGCGGAAACATTACAGTAAGCGGTACAAGTACGGGTGGCGGTAGTACAGGCACGGGCGGTAGCGACGAAGGTGAGAAAGTGGAAGAAGAAGTAAAGGTTGACGCCGATGTGAGCGATGGCGGTGGCAATGGTGAAGGAAGTGGCGGTAGAGCCCCCAACCGAGAGAAACCGCCTAAATCGCCACCGAGAGAAGAAACGCCCGAAGTGGAAGAAGAAACGCCTATGACCTATGGCGAATGGGTGGAATACCAAAAGCAATTGGAGGCTGAACAACGCGCTGAAGCTGAAAAGCAAGCCGAGATTTACAGGGAACGCGCTGAAGCTGATGCACAAGCGGCGTACCTGCAAAACAAAGCTACTTATGGAGCAAACGCTGAAACGATGGCACAAATGGGTTTGACGGGCGGTGGTTATAGCGATTACCTTAACTCACAAGCATACGCTCAAAAGCGTGCTGATATGCAAACGGCGCAAGCAAACGAAGCGGCTTTGAAACAGCAAGCACAAACCACTTACGCGGAAGGCATCCGAGCACTTGATAAAGGTTGGATGGAATACAACGAAACCCAAAACGCAAGCAAGAAAGCCACCTATAATCAATTGCTTGGTTATGCAATGGATGCAAATTCGGGACTTACGGAAGACGTCATTCGTGCTATGGGTAAATCGGCAGGGTTGTCGGAAGACCAAATCCAAGAGATTATCAACACGCATAACACTACTGTAGAGAACGCTAAAAACAAAGAAGCGGAAGCGGAAAACAAGCAAAATGCAACCTATTCCGACAACGCATACAGGGGGTTGCTTGCTGATGTGCAAAATCCTAACACCTACGGCAATTATACCGAAGCTGGCATTCGTTCGCTTGGTAAGCAATGGGGTTGGACGGAAGACCAAATCCAAGAGGCTGTGGATATTTGGAAAGCGACCAAAGACAATTCCGAGCTTGCGCTGGATGGTGAAAACTTTGACTATGCTACGGATTTTGCCATTGACGATGTTATCGATGATGTTGTAAACGGCGGTTACATAAAAGATGGTAAGCCTGTAGCAAAACAAGCGTTTGAAGAAATGCTTATTAATGCTCAATACAATGGTGCAAAGATAACAGACGAGGAAATCTCGGCACTTACTGATTTGTATCAAGTGTACTTGGATTATTTAGACGAGAAAAAGCCGACAACGTATAGGGATTTCCTTAAAGCGGTGGATGTGTATAAAAAATCTCGCGAAGCAACAACCGAAACGCCAGAATCGCCTGTAGAGCAAGAAGGTGAAGAACAACCTACGACAACGACTCCTGCCGAAGGTGAACAAAATCAAACCGACTTAAAGGTAGATTTGAACGCCCCTGCTACAGTTGATAATGCGAAGATGAAAGCTGAATCGTATGGAGTTAAAGCCGGTGGCATTACAAACACGATTGATGTATATGCAAAAAACTTTAATAGCAAGGATTTTGGCGATTATTTAAGCGGTGATACGCAAACAAAATACACCAATAAAATCATTGCCGATGCCAAAGCAGGGAAGATTAAAGAGGGGCAATTAGTTATTATGAATTACGGCGCAACACTTGCCGATATGGGCATTTGTAT
Source organism: Candidatus Scatosoma sp. (assembly GCA_045632625.1). GTDB lineage: Bacteria > Bacillota > Clostridia > Christensenellales > Borkfalkiaceae > Scatosoma. The sequence goes on from JAZQWZ010000014.1 coordinate 41,714, forward strand.
GTATTTAGGTAATGGTGTATTTGTAAAACTTACAAACAATGAGGCAAGAAGATACGCAGGGAACGGTGTCTATATAAGCGACATTGACTTGAAAAAATTGGCATATCTTCCCAATGGGTATTATATCGATATGTTTGGCGGCGTTGAAGCTGGTAGCGATGCGTAAACAATAAAACCACCGCTGTCAATACGATGGCGGTGGTAAACAAAAATAGCAAGTAAAGGAACGAAAAATATGGCAAAATCTTTAATGGAACTGTACGGGAACTCGCAAATAAGCAGTAGTAGTAAGGCGTTGTTGGGGAATCTTAAAAGCGTATCCGCGAGCACGCCAACGCAAGCAAGCCAAAACAGCAACTACAATACAGGCGGATTGCTTGGTGGCGTTGGCTACACGCTTGGCAAGCTTGGCACGGGCGCATTTAGCATATTAGAGGGTATTTGGGATTACACGGCAGGTGGTATTGCTGATTTCTTCGGTGCGGACGAATGGGCAGAAGAACAATTTGCAAACAATATCACAGCGCAATGGAATCAGGGGCTTGACGAATGGTATAACCCCGACGACACGATGAAAGTTGTAGGCGACGTAGCAAGCGGTCTTGGTAACAGTTTGGTAAGTTTAGCTGGTGCTACGGCACTTTCTATCTTTACGGGCGGTGCAGCGGCTCCTTGGGCATATAGCGCGGTGGCAGGTGCTACGATGGGTTTGGGCGCGGCTGGTATGGGAACGAGCGAAGCTTACGCAAAGACGGGTGAGCTTGGTGCAAAAGAATACGGCTACGGCGCATTGACGGGTGTGACGGAAGGTGCGTTGGAAGGATTGACGGGTGCCGCAGGTAAGGTTGGCGCAAAAATCTTTGCCAAAGAAACCGCAAAATCTATTGCAAAAAGCTCGGTTATTAAAGGGCTCTTAAAAGATATTGGCTCGGACTTTGTAGGCGAAGCGTTTGAAGAAGGGATGAGCGAATTTCTTACTCCCATTTATCAACGCATTACGCAGGTTGATCCTAACGCGCAATACGCCACACCACAACAAATTGGCTATGCGGCAATGGTCGGTGGTATTTCGGGTGCGCTTATGGGTGGCATCGGCACGGGTATTTCCACAGCTAAATCTATTAGCAGGGGGAACGAGATTTCCAAGAACGCTGAACTCACGAGGGCGGTTGTTGCCACTTCTGAAAAATTTGCGCAATACGCCGAAGAAAATGCAAGCGACAACGCAAGCTTTCAATACGTGAAAGGCCTTGTTGATACTTACAAGGCAAACGACAACGGCACAGGCGTGCTTACGATGATGCAAAAGAAAGTTTTGGGTGAGATGGAACGAGCAAACGCTGTGCTTACTGTTTTACCCGAAGTGGAAAAGAGCAAAGCGAAGATTACGGCTGATGCGGATAGATTTGTTGAATATATCAACTCACGCCACATTACTGATGCTGACACAGGCAAACCTTTCCATTTTGCAAGCGGTGCTGAACTTTTGAAGAACGATAACCTTGTAACGCAATTTGCGGTAGCGGATGCGCTGGGGCAACTTATGCTTGCACCTACCACCGTGTACGATATGGTATCTTCGCAAAAAGTAAACGGCATCACGC
>JAZQWZ010000015.1:0-19813 GCA_045632625.1 Candidatus Scatosoma sp.
ACAATTTCCAAATAGCCGTAGGGATAGAAGCTGTAATTTGCACAATAGGTATCGACAACTACGTAATACGTTTCGCTGTCTACCACGTTGTTTTTAATTGCCGTACCGTCTTCGCCGTAATACATAGCGTATTTAGAGTTGGTGCTGTTGATAAATTGCGCTTTCAAACGCGCACCCGATACTTTACAAAGCACCAAAGCGTTATCGAAGGGGAACAGGGGGTACAAATCGGCATACGATACGTCGCCTACGTATAATTTATACGGGCTACGCACGCCGATATAGCCGCCGCCAAGCACAATTTTGCCTTGGTAGGTAGGGTTGTTGCCCCAACGCGACATGCCCAGTGCGAAATAAGATTTTGCCGCATATTCGCCAAGCGCGTCGTAATTGCGATAGCTTGCATTGTAGCCGATGGTTTCGCGTAAAGGCGCAAGCGTTGCATCGTATTTTTGTAACAGTTGATTTATGATAGGGTCAGCCGTTAAGCTGGTGTAGGTACTCTTATTAACGACTTTCGCGGTTTCCGCGACTACCGTTCTATTGAGTAAATTCACGGTTAATTTCGCATGAGAAAGCCCTGTGTTATTATCGCCACCCGCTTGCAAATGCCAAACGCCGTAGCTGTCTTGGTTTTGGTAGGATGAATGGGTATGGCCTTCAAATACGATATCCACGTAGCCGTTGGAAAGGGAAGTGTCGTATTGCGCTTTGCTGGACGAACCGTCGTGGAGCAAATAAACAATCATATCCGCGCCCTGTTCGCGCAAACGCATGGATTCCGCTTTTACAAGTGACGTTAATGCTGCTTGTTCTTTAAATTCTAAACCTTGTACGTTTTCAATGGCGATATCTTGATAACAGCCTTTGCCGATTGCACCGATAACGCCTATTTTTACGCCGTTGCTTTCCAGTATTACGGATGCATCGCAATAATCAGCGCGTTCGCCTGTCGTTTTGTCAAAAATATTGATGGCAAGCAAAGGGAAATCGGCAAGCTCCGCATTCGCTCTAATGGCGTTTTCTCCCCAGTCAAATTCGTGGTTGCCCAGCGTCATAGCGGCAAAGCCGACATCGTTCATCCATTCGGTAATAATATTGCCTTTGGTGGCGTTGGATTCCATACTGCCTTGCCACATATCGCCTGCCGATAAAATAACGGTGCTTTCGTTTACCGTTTGCGCGTTGCGTAAATACGTAGTCATTTGCGCAACGTCAAATTTACCGTGCAAATCGTTTACGGAATAAAAATCTATGCTGGTTTGTACGCTGACGCTGCAAACGTCGCATTTACCATTATTATCACCGTCGGCGTGTTCGTGCATCGTGGCGTTACAAATGCCGCAATAGCCGTTTACGGCAACGTGCGTATGCAACAGTGCACCGCATTTGGAACAATAACCATTTACTTCTACGTGTTCATGCAAAGGGGCTTGACAGGTATCGCAAGTCTCATCGTTGTTTGCGTCTTTATGTACGTGGGGCAAAGCTGCTTTGCACGTGTCGCATTTATCGTCAGCGTTCGCGTCTACGTGCGTGTGGGGTGCGGACGAACTAGATGAACTCGATGAGCTAGATGAGTTGGGATTGCCTAAAAATCCCGAGTAGCCGCTGGATGAACTGCTGGATATAGCAAACGAACATCCTGTTGCCGTCAACAAAGCGACGGCGCATAAAAAAGAAAGTAATTTTTTCATAAGTATCCTATAAAAATTATTTTTTAGAGCGCACTAATACAGTATATATTGTACCACGCGCGCGTGAAGTTGTCAAGCGGTTATTTTTATAAAGGAATTTTTTGCAAAAGACGAAATTTTTTAGCGGAAAGGTTGACAATGGATAATCGGTATGTTACAATAGAAAAAGCAGTCGGGGTGAGAGCCGACAAGAGTTAGGAGAGAGAGTATGAAAACGATTTTTTTTGACAAGGAGAGCCAAACGTTCAGTTTGCAAACCAAACGGACGTCGTACGTGTTCCGCGTATCCGATTTAGGCTACGTAGAGCATTTGTATTACGGACAAAAAATCAAGGATAGAGACGTTCGTTATATCAGCAACAGACAAATTTATTCGTTTGCCAGCACAGCGGATGAAACGGGCAGGCAGTTCGCGCTGAGCACCATCGGCAGAGAATATGCAGGCTTTAACGAAGGGGATTACCGTGTGCCGTCCGTGATTATTCAAAACGGCGATGGGCAACACGGCAACCGTTTTGCCTATCAATCGCATAGAGTAATTAAGGGCAGGGAAGTGTTGCCTGATATGCCCCATTCCCGTGAAAGCGCGGATTGCGAAACGTTGATTGTAAAAACGTATGATGAACAAAAGAAAACGGCGCTTACCCTTTATTACGTGGTATATCCCAACGAAGACGTAATTTGCCGTTATCAAAAAATTGAAAACAAGAGCCGTAAGCCTTTGTACATAGAAAAATGCGCCAGCCTTTGCTTGGATATGTACCGCAGTGATTTTGACGTCGTCGATTTGAAAGGCTTGTATTTATACGAACGCGCAGGCGTACAAAGGACGCCGCTTGCAAAAGGCGTTTACAGCGTAGGCACGGCGTTTGGTACTACGTCGCACCACGTCAATCCGTTCTTTGCGCTTTGTGCGAAAAATACGGACGAGGACGCAGGCGAAGCGTATGGCTTTAACCTTTTATATAGCGGTAGTTTCTTAAATGAAGTGGAAGTAGACCGTTTGGGGGATACGCGCGTCGTTTGCGGTATTAACCCTACGGGTATGCGTTGGAAGCTTGGTGCAGGCAAGTGTTTCTATTCGCCGGAAGCGATTATGACTTTTACCGACCAAGGGCTCGGACAGGTGTCGAGAAACTTTCACGACCATACGCGCAATCATATCATCAATCCCGCGTTTGCAAAAGCGACGCGTCCTATCGTTATCAATTCTTGGGAAGGCGTGTATTTTGACGTCAACGAAGAGTATATGCTGGAATTTGCCAAAGGCGCAAAGCAAGTAGGTGCGGACACGGTAGTGTTGGACGACGGCTGGTTTAGACCGGACAGCGAAGGCGGTTTGGGCGACTGGCGCACGACGAAAGAAAAGTTCCCGTCCCTTAAAAACTTGGCGGATAAATTACACGCACAGGGCTTGAAATTTGGTATTTGGATTGAGCCGGAAATGGTTTCCGAAGATACCGATTTTTATAAGGCGGACGAAAATTGTTATTTGAAGACGCACCTGCCCCCCGTCAAGAACAGAAATCAACACGTTTTGGATTTCACAACGGACGAAAACGTGTATAAAATGTACAACCGTATCGTGGAAGAATTCGACGGCGTGGATATCGATTATATCAAGTGGGATTGCAACCGCTATATCGCGGAAGCAGGCACGGATAAATGCGAAGCAGGCGAACTGTATCATAGACAAATTTTGGGCGTATATAAGCTTGCTAAACTGTTGACGGAAAAATACCCCAATGTATTGTTTGAAGGTTGCTCGGGCGGCGGCGGTCGTTTCGATTTGGGTATGCTGTATTATTTCCCGCAAATTTGGACGAGTGACAACACCGATCCGTATGCGCGTATGTATATTCAATACGGCACGAGCGTCGGTTATCCCGTATCGACGGTAAGCTGTCACTTTACCAAAGGCGATTGCACGAGCGGTAGAGAATCCACCTATCAATTCCGTTATTTGGTTTCGTCTTTCGGACCGTACGGTTACGAGCTGGATTTGAACAAAGTAACGGACGAACAAAAAGCGGAAATGTATCAATACACGCAAGAATACAAAAAGGTTTCTTCGTTCACGGTGGATTGCGATATGTACCGCTTACTCAGCCCTGAAACGCACGAATTTTGTTCGTATATGCAAGTGAAAAAGGACAAGAGCCAAGCGCTGTTTACCTTTATACAACTGTATTCGACGGGCTTTACTGAAAACTTTGTGTTACGCTTAAAAGGGCTTGACCCGAATAAGCGTTACAAAAACGATAAGACGGGCGAAATTTATTACGGCTCTACGCTAATGAACGTCGGATTTAGATTGAATAAATTGTACGGCGGTGTTCCGGAACTTGATTTTAAGGGTAAGAGCGGCAGCGGATTCCAAGTAATTTTCACCGAAGTAAAATAAAACAAATGCATCACTATCTCCCATTTTTACGGGGGATAGTGATTGTTTTTTGGGGATAAGAAAGGTGTGGGCTTGACAAATACGCTTACAGTGTGTTATAATGATAAATAGCGCGATATGCGCAGACACGAAGAAAAACGAAAATAAGCGGGGAAACAAGCAAATGTTTCAAGAAATTTTAAAAGAAATACAGCGGTTTGATACGATTATCATTCACCGCCATACAAATCCCGACGGCGACGCGATGGGCAGTCAAATCGGGCTGAAAAACATTATTTTGGATAATTATCCCAACAAAAGGGTATATATTGTAGGCGATGCTCCTAAGCGTTTTGCGTTTATGGACGGTGCGGTTATGGATGAAATTCCCAACGAAGCGTACCAAGGTGCACTTGCTATCGTTTTGGATACGGGCGCAAGTACGTTGATTAGCGACGAACGCTATAAAACGGCGCAAAAAACCGTGCGTTTTGACCACCATATCTACGCGGAAAAAATCACCGATATCGAAAAGGTAGACACTTCCTATGAAAGCTGTTGCGGTTTGATAACCGATTTTGCCGTGCAGTGCAATTTGGCGCTTTCGCCTGCTTCCGCTAAGGCGTTGTATACGGGCATGGTCACCGATTCGGGGCGTTTCCGCTATGATGCGACTACGTCGCAAACCTTCCGTTTGGCGTCTAAGCTTTTGGAACAGCCGTTCGATATCACCAGCGTGTATTCTTCGTTGTATGCGGACGATTTTTCCGCAGTGCGTTTGCGTGCACAATTTATCTTAAAAATTCAATTTACGGCGCAAAACGTAGCGTATATCTATACGACGAAAGAAGAACTGCCTACCTATGGTGTGGATACGTTCACCATTTCCCGCGGTATGGTCGGCACAATGGCGGATTTGCGCGGGGTCGATATTTGGGTGAACTTCACGGAAACGGACGATAAAGTCCTGGTGGAAATTCGTTCTTCGAAATATAATATCAACCCGATTGCGGTGAAATACGGCGGTGGCGGTCACACAAAAGCAAGCGGGGCTTCCGTTACGGATAAAGCTACGGCAATGGCGCTTTTGGATGATTTGAACGCGCTTGCACAGGCAAACCAAGCATAAGGCACAAGGAGCAAAACTATGAACGAGCAAATGCAAAAAGTTTTAGATAAAATTAAAGAGTATGATAAAATTATCATTTTTCGCCATTTCCGTCCCGACGGCGACGCTATCGGTTCGACGAAAGGCATGCAACGCATTTTACAATTAAGCTTTCCTGAAAAGAAAATTTATTTGCAAAACGCGGATTATTCGCAATATTTAGCGTTTTTGGGCGACGAAGACGCACCCCTTGCGGACGAAGAATACGCGAATGCGTTAGGGCTTGTGATGGACACGGGCACGCACGATAGAATTTCTAACAAGAAATACACGCTTTGCAAGGAACTTATCAAATTTGACCACCATATCCCCGTAGAATCGTACGCACAAACGGAATGGGTGGAAGAATTGCGTTCGTCCACCTGCGAAATGGTAGTGGCGTTTTACGACGCGTTCAAGGACGAATTGAAAATCGACAAACAAGCGGCTACGTATTTGTATACGGGTATGGTAACCGATTCGGGCAGATTTCAATTTAGAGACGTTTCGGGCGAAACCATGCGTCTTGCAGGCGTGTTGTTAAACCAAGGCATCGATACGGACGTTATCTACGCAAACTTGTATTTGAAAGATTTTTCTTCGTTTAAGTTTGAATCGCAAATTTATAAAAAAATGCACATCACGGAAAACGGCGTGGCGTATATCTACGTCAGCAAGCGCATGAAACGCAAATTTGGGCTTTCCAACGAACAGGCAAGCGCGGTAGTTTCGTATATGGAAAAAATTAAAGGTTCGCTCATTTGGTTGGCGTTTATTCAAAACGACGATAACAGTATTCGTGTAAGACTTCGTTCGCGTTTTGTTACCGTGAGTGAACTTGCCGAAAAATACCACGGCGGCGGCCACGCGTGTGCAAGCGGCGCGACGGTATATTCCAAAGCGGAAATGGACGAACTTATCAAGGCGGCGGACGAACGCTTGAAAGAGTACAAACAAAGAAACGAGGGCTGGTTATGAAAATATTGATTACCAACGACGACGGCGTAAACGCGCTTGGCATCCGTCTTTTGGCGGAGTGGGCGAAAAAGCTGGGCGACGTGACCGTAGTTGCGCCCAAAGTGGAACAAAGCGCAAAAAGCCATGCCATTGAAATTGTCAAAAAGATAGAAATTAAACAGGTGCCGTTTATGGACGGTATCACTGCGTATTCGGTGGATTCTACGCCTGCGGATTGTGTGCGCTTCGGTGTGCTGGGCTTGGGCGAGAAATACGATTTGGTGTTGTCGGGCGTGAACAAGGGCGTGAACGTGGGCGCGGATATCGTGTATTCGGGTACGATTGCGGCTACGTTCGAAGCAGTGCGTTTGGGGATTCCCGCCATTGCGTTTTCCGCGTTCTACGACGACCAAGAAAACGCCGTAAAGCATTTGGATAGCGTGTACGAGTATATTATGCACAACAAACTGCTGGAAGAAAATCCGTTGTATAACGTGAATATTCCCTATAACGTGCAGGGGATCCGCGTGACGGAACAAGGCTCGTTCTATTTTTCGGATAGATTTATTAAGCTGGACGAAGAAGATATGTATATGCAAGACGGAGAGCCTATCCCCGACGAATTCCCCGACGATATCAACCGCGATACCGTGGCGATTGTGAACGGATATATTTCCGTGACGCCGCTTGCCATTACGCGTACCAACATGCAAGTGTTTGAAAAGTGGAAGAATAGGTAAAAAACACCCCAAAAACGAACAAAGGCAAGTTCTTGATGAAGAACTTGCCTTTTTATATATCGCGCGAAATTTAGGCAAAAAACAGCGTAAAACGCAAAAATAAGCCGCACCCATCGCGTGTTTGTTGTTTTTGAAATATGCACGCGAAGTTATGATTGCCTTTTAGGCAAACTATGCGTGATGATGGGAAAAATCCCAAGTTATGAACGACTGCGTCGTGTTATATAGGCAAGGGCAATCATATCATAACATTTGCGCAGCAAATTCATCACGACGAGCAAAGCGAGTATTATAACTGTAAACAAACAATAAGCCGCACCCATTCGGGTGCGGCTCGTGTTTTTTGTTTAGTTATAAATGCTTTATAACTTGTGCTTATGCGATTTGACCGATGTAAGCGAATACGCAGGAAGGGCTATAAGGTCTAAAGTCCGTTGAACTTGCATACCAAGCAATGTAACGACCGCTCTTTACGTTTTTAACGCCGTCCGCATCAAATACCCAAAGGAAAAGACCAGTGGATTCTGTGGTAGCGTTAGCAGCTGTATCCGTCTTGAAGTTCGTGCTAGAACCCGAATAGCCAAGATACGTGTCGCCGTAAACGATATAATATTGACCAGCCGTTGCGCTTGCTACAAATTTGATTTTCTTCGCTTCGTCAATATTTTGCGTTGTCTTCATCTTGGAGCTGCTAAGCGTACCGTTGAAGAAGTAGTTAGCGCCATCAACGGTGTAGTAAACTACGTATTCCGTGTTAGCAACCATCGTAGCGGAAGTAATTCGCGTAACAGTAACTTGTTTCGCTACTTCGAACGTAACCGTAACTGCATCGCCAACAACCGTACCATTTACTTTGAACGTAGCCGTAAGGGTAACCGTTTGTTTAGCGTCGCCTTGCGTAACGGTGAGCTTGTCGCCTGCAACTACTGCGCATGCTTTATCGGATGCCCATTCGATAGTAACGTCATCAAATTTTGCACCAACAACGGGAAGCGTGATTACCGTGTTGGAAGCTACCATACCAAGACCAACTTTGTCGGCAAATTCATACTTTTCTTCTGCCACCTTCATTTCCGTCGTGATGGTGGAGTTTTCAACGTACGTAGCAAGGTGACCTACTGCGGACGTAGCTGCATAGCTGAGCTTGGAAGCACGGATAGAGTTGCTGAAATAACCAAGATAGTAATCAGTGTTAGGGATATCAGCCGTGTTGATGTTTACAGCAATCGTGTTATACGTTGCATTGTAGGTGTAAACGGTTGCCTCATCTTTATTTGCAACAGTTTTGTTGTTTACGTGTGTAGTGCTACCATACGTGTTCATGTATGCTTTCGCGCCGTCTTTCATGTAATAGAGATAGAAAGTACCTGCCGTAGCATCTTTAACTTCTACGAAGAAAGGAACTGCTTCGTCAAAGTTCGTGGTGTGTTGGAAATAGTAGCCGGAGGTGTAACCAGCAAAGTAGTAAACTTTACCGCTATCTACTGCATAGTAGTAGTAAGCCGTGTTTTCTTGGGGGGCAACAAACGTTGTTACAAGCGTAACTGCTGCAACTTCGAAGTTGTACGTAAGGGTTTCAAGCGTTTGACCGTTTGCTTTTACGTTGCAGGTCAACGTAACGTTTTGCGTTTGCGTGCCAAGCGTTACGGTAAGGTTGCCACCGTCTACAACTGCACATGCGTTGTTGGAAGACCATTCGAAGGTGATATCTTGCGAATATTTACCAGCTACGGGAAGCGTAATCGTTTTGTTTTCGGTGAACGTCGTGGGAACGCTGAGTTCAGCCTTTTCGAAAGGAAGAAGGTCTTGCGCGGTCAACGTAGCGTGCGTGTTTTCGCAACCCTTTGCAAATTGAGGAGCTCCGTTGTAGGTGGTAATTGTACCAGTTACGGTAAGGAAATCACCAACTTGAATGTCGTCTGCTTCAAGGCAAGGCGTTTGGTAAGCGCCGATTTGTCTAATCTTTTCACCGTCATAAACTGCAAGGTAAACGCTTACGTTCTTATATTTTTCTGCCCATTCACCGTTCTTCATGAAGCCGGTAACGATACCCGTCAAGGACGTTGCGTTTTCAAAGCTGTCGCTGTTTTGCAATGCATACGCTGCATCGATGATAGCTTTCGTTTCATTGGGAATGATGCTGATGGTATACGTTTCCGTATCCGTCGTTTCGCCGCATTTGAACGTAGCCGTAAGCGTAGCCGTCGTAGCTGCTGCGGGAGCCGTCGTCGTCAACACGCCGTTAGCAACGGTTGCGTTGGTGCTTTCAACTGCCCAAGAAATTTCAACGTCAGCGAACGTCGTGCCCATCGTAGGAAGCGTTTTCGTAGCTGCTTCGATGATTACGGGGTTCAAGCTAACTTCTTTCATCGTTTGAGCGATTTTATCAGGAGCTTCAACGGTCGTTCTGTCTTTAAGACCAACAAGTTTTGCAACGTTGAACGTTTTGATCTTATCAATAGTTTCTGCTTGAATCGTGGTGTAAGTACCTTTGCAGCCAAGGAACAACGTTGCGGTATCGGGTTGTTCGGTTGCGTCTTTGTTGGTGTTGTCTGCTGCACTGCGGCAAGGAACGGTCGTCGTGATCGTTTGATTTTCTGCATCCCATACGAAGGAAGAAGGAGCGGTGCTTGCGTATACAACGTTGAACGTCCAGTGTTTGTTGGTAGCATTCCAACCTTCTTGAACGCCGATGTATTGCTTGCCGTCTTCTTTGTGTTCGAAGTACAGGTTGAATTCCGTCGTGCTGCCTGCAACGTATTCTGCTTTGAGAATAGCTGCATCTTCATATTTGCTACTCGTCTTATAATAGAAGCCGCTCATGTCACCTGCGAAGTAGCAATCTTGCTTCTTCGTGTTTTGCCATGCATACAATCTGTATTCCACGTCTTCTTGAGGAGCTTCCGTGATGGGCATAGATACCATAGTGGGAGCTGCTTTAACCGTACGGTTGAAGGATACATTAGCCGTCGTTTTGTCGGGTGCCGTGATAGTAGCCGTCAATACGTAAGGCGTGTCTTCGTCAAGGTTTTCGTTAAGGTCAACCGTAACTTTGTCAGTGCCGTCTACGAGAGCAACTGCGCCGTCTACGTCGCAAGCAACCGTCCAAGCGATGGTGTATACAACGCCACCGATGTTTACTGCTTTTACTACGTCGTAGTCAAAGCGTTCTTCAACGTTCTTCTTCAAATACATATCTTGAAGATATGCTTTTGCGCCTGCTACGTCGCTAGCGGGCGTTTGGATAGAAGACGAACTGTTTTTGCCGAACAAACCGGAAATTTTGTCACAGCTTGCAAGGCAGAAAACGCTGCTGAGGGCAAGAATGCCAGCAATGAGTTTCTTTTTCATGTGTTTCTGTTCTCCTTATATATAATTTTTTTTAGAGCCTAAATTAGTGAATAGTGATGTGCGAAAGTGCGAAAACTTTCACTTGGTATTCGCCATTGTAAAGGTCGATGATACCTTTTACGTCAATGGTTTTTTCTACAAATGCGTCTTGGGTAACGTAGGAGCCGTCTGCATTTTTCAAAACAACCGTACGAACGGTAATTTCGTTGCCTTGCGCGTCTTCACACGTAAGGGAAATTGCACCCTTGTTGTTACCTTGTGGCGTGGTATATGCGCTTACTACGCGTAAGTTTTTCACGGAAACCGCCGAGGACATAGCAAGTTCGCCGTATTTGAACGTTTTGTTTTCAACCGTCGTTTCGCCGTCCGTGCCCGTTACTTCCAGTTGTAACGTGATTTCGCCCGTGATTGTCGCCGCGTCTCTTTCGTGATAGGTTACCGTTTCTTTACCCAAAACGATTACGTTTTCGGGGTTGGTCGTATCGAGAAGGTCAAAAGACAAACTAGAAATTTGATAACCGTAATTTTCATTGTCGGTTAAGTTACCTACGATACGTACGCGGTTGCCTACCTTCATTGCGTCGTTAAGCGCGCTGTTGTAGCCGTAGAAAATGGTCATACCGTATACCATATTCGTCGCTTCGTGATAATCTTCTACGTATACCGTCCAACCGTCTTTCCAAGCAACCGTTGCGTTGAACGCTACGCGTTTGCCAACGTATTTATCAATGTCGGTGCGAAGTCCGCAAAGGTCGAGTTCAACCGCCGAGCCGTAGTAGAAATCAGGGTCTTTTGCCTTGGAATAAACGTTAAGCTCGTGTGCGTTGGCTACGTTGATTGCTTGACCGCAAACGGTGCCGTAGCGGAGCGAAGACGTTTTAGAACCCCATGCCAAACCTTCTTGCAAAAGTTCGATATTTAAGTTTCTATACGTATCCGAGCCTTGGGGTTTATACCAAACCCATACAAGGTGGCGTTCCGCCGTGGAGTCCAAATCCCATTTGTCTTTGTCCGTTTCGATAACAATCGAAGACGCGTTTTTCAGTTTTTCTTTGGTAAATTCGCTTGCCTTTTTGCCCCAAGGTTCAATCGTACCCGTCGATTCGGGGGTATTTACTGCCAAATATCTGGCTTTTAAAACACCGTCTTCGTCGCAGTGGGGGATGGTTTTGGGAACGTAGAAGTGCGTGGTGTCACCGTCGATGAACATTTTTACGTCTACTTCTTGCGTAAGCGTCTCTGCATCGAAATCAAGTGTTACCTTGCTTGCAAAGTCTTCTTTTTCAGGCAATTTAACGCTAGAAGAGCTGGACGAATTGCCTGCCGGCACGCACCCGACGAAACAGCCGAGTGCGATGCAGATAAGCAATAACAAAGATAAAAATCTTTTTTTCATAAAAATACCTTTATAGTTTTTTTACTGTTGTGTGTTTAGTAACCGTTGACTTTTTATTAATAGCCGTAGTCGTATTTAAGCGTGTCGATGGATTTTTTGAATTCTGCTTTGATGAAATCAGCAACCGATTGACCTGCTGCGGGTTCGTTTACGAAGCAAGCTTGCAAAAGCGCGCCTACTGCGTCACGCGCTGCGGACGAACCGTTGAATGCGGGCGATACGTAGTAGTAATCTTTTTGTGCGAGCGTTTGCTTAACGGACGATGCTTGCAATTTTGCGTTGCCGTCTGCTGCGTCAAGGAATGCTTTGTAGGGAGCGAAGTCTTGAACGGATTTCAAAACGGGCGTGTAACCGTTGGTCATGGAGAATTCTGCTTGGAATTCCACCGTCGTCGTTAAGAATTTAGCGAACAACCAAGCTGCTGCCATTTCTTGCGCGTCTGCTTTTTTGAACATGCAAAGCGAAGGACCTTGTTGAATAACTTTCTTGTTGTTTTGGTCGGCTTGAGGGATCATTGCGATACCTACTTCGAAAGGATAATACGTCGTACCATCTTCGTTGGTTTTTTCGGTGGGGCATTGATAAGAAGCACCTGCCGACGAACCGATACACATATAGCATCTTTGCTTAGGCGTACCGTCTTCTTTCGTGCCAACTTCCGTGAACAAACCGGACGTGTACGAACCGTAAATTTCTTCCGTCGTTACGTAGCCTTTCTTGTACCAGTCTCTAAATTCTTCTACGAATGCGTAGTTAGCGTCTGTGTCGAATACGAATTTGTCGCCGTCAAGCGTCGTGTAGCCCGATTTCAGCTGTTCGGTCATCGTGATGAACCAGTTTGCTTCGGAGTCGTAGCCCAAAGGAATGCAGTTGGGGTCAATCGTTTTGATTTGTGCGCAGAGCGCTTCCATTTGATCCCAAGTAAGGTTTTCGGGGGTAGGCAAATTGTTTGCAGTAAAGAACGTTTTGTTGTAGTACAAAACTTCCGTCGACTTTGTCATAGGCAACGTGTACATCTTGCCGTCACCGAAGGATTTACCTTCATTATAATATACGTCGATGAAATCGGCTACTTGTGCGTCCGTCAAGCCCATCGTTTCGTGTGCAATATAACCGTCCATGGGCATAACTGCTTGTGCCTTGTTGTAAAGCGCAACGTGGTCGGGATAGCAGTATGCCAAGCTGGGGGAGTTACCTGCCGTAAGCTCGGTTGCGATTTGGTCGCGAAGCGCGGGATAATCACCTACCATTTCGTGGTCAATCGTGATGTTGGGGTATTGTTCGTTGAATTTGGGGATATATTTATCCAAAACCGCTTTCAAGTTAGCACCCATCGTGTGGTAGAAACTTACCGTAACGGCACCGCCGTTATACGCTTCTACTGCGCCTGTGCCGCTGTTCTTGGGTTGGCATGCCGCAAACGAAAATACGTTTACTGCTGCCAAAGCACCCGCTACAATGCTTACAATTTTTTTGTTTTTCATAGCAATTTCCTTTCCTTTTATTATTTTTGTTTTTATTTTTCAACGCCGTTACGGCATTCAGCTGTTTTTTATTTTTTTCAACCGCTCGCCGTACCGCCGTTTATTTTTTGTAATAGGGTTACGCCATTAGCCCTTGATACCGCTTCTGGATACGCCTTTCATGATGTATTTTCTAAGGAAGATAAATACCATAAACAGGGGAGCGGAAACGGTTGCAACTGCTGCCATTTGTACGGGGATGTTGGGCTTACCGCCTTCGTCGACAAACGAGAGCGCACGCAAACCGTTGGTGATCAAGCGGTGTGCTTCGTCGTTGGCAACTAATTTAGGCCATACGTACGTATTCCATGAACCCATCATCTTCAAAATGGTAATAGAAATAAGCGTGGGCAGTGCCAAGGGAATCATAACGCGCCACAAATATTTCAAGTCGGACGTGCCGTCTACCTTTGCCGCTAAATACAATTCGTTAGGGATTTGCATAAAGTTTTGTTTCAAAAGGTAGATGTAGAACACGCTGACAAGGAAGGGCACGATCAATACCGTGTACGTGTGCATCCAACCGAACGTGTTTACCGTTTGGTAGTTGGTGATGGTGAAAAGTTCGCCGGGAATCATCATGGTTGCAAGCAAGAATGCGAACAACGTGTTTTTACCTTTGAATTCGAGACGGGCAAACGCAAATGCGGAAAGCACCGTGATGATAAGGGATAAGCCCGTCGAAATCAAGCCGACATATACCGTATTCAAGAACAACGTTTTTAAGCTTGCAGCTTTAAACGCTTCTGCATAGTTGCCCCAAACAAACGTCTTAGGCCAAAGCGTCGGAGGATTGAGTTCGTACTCTCTCATACTTTTTACGGACGAAATCAACATCCAGTAGAAGGGGAACAATACGACAAGCGCCATAAAGCCCAGGAAAGCGTACAAACCGACTTGTACCAAAATTTTTACTGCGCGTTGTTTTTTGTTTACCTTTTCCATGTCGCGCTCTTGCATGGTCGTAAGTGCGGACGTGGTTTCGGTTGCGGGGGTTTCTTCGATGGTTTCTTCAACGTTTTCCGTAACTTGTTCTACGGAAACTTCTTCTTTCATGTCTTCCATATTATAACCCCCTTATTAATAATGCGTTTTCTTTTTGCTAACGTACAGGTTTACCATGGTTACGGCAAAGATGATGGCAAAGAGTACCAAAGCCGCCGCACTTGCAATACCGTATTGCGTATTTGCGATTGCGTCGTAAACGTAACCTACCATCGTGTTCAAGCTGCCTTTTGCACCGGGCGCGCCCATACCGTCGCCAAAGATACCGACGATGCTGGAATATTCTTTAAACCCGCCGATGAAGCCCGTGATAACAACGTAGGCAAGCATGGGGGAAAGAAGAGGAACGGTAATTCTCGTAAACACTCTCCAACGGGGCGTACCGTCGATTTTCGCCGCTTCATAATATTGTTTATTAACGCTTTGCAAACCGCCAAGCAAAATCAAAATTTTAAAAGGGAGCGCGTTCCATACGATATATACGGTCATAACGATGATGTTGGACACATACGACGAACCTTCGTTTACCCAGTTGATGGGTTCTACGCCGAACAAGCCCAAAATGGTGTTCATGATACCGATGGTGGAGTGTTCCGTTGCTTGTCCGCCTACCAAACCCGACATACTGAACATTGCCGCGAATACCATACCGATTGCAATCGAGTTGGTAACGTAGGGCAAGAAGAAAATCGTTTGCAAGAAACGTTGCAAGGGTTTAATTGCGTTTAAGCATACGGCAATCAACAACGCGAGCATCGTAGAGATGGGAACGGTCAATACGCAAAGAAGCATCGTGTTTTTCAAGCACGTTAAAAATCTCGGTGCGTTGACTACGCGTTCAAAGTTGCCAAAACCCACTTCAAAAACGTAATCGGGGTTCATAGCAAGCAAGCTGTCGTAACCTTCTAACATGGAAACGCGCACGGTGTTAATAATCGGCCAAACGGTGAAGATTAACAACAATACGCAGGCGGGGAACAAATACACCCAACCTTTCCATTGATTGTATTTCCATTTTTTGCCTACGGTGTCCTTGAAAAAGCCTTGGTACACCTTATCGACAAAAAACGATCGAATTGCATTGAGCACTTTTGCCATAGTTACACCTCAAAATAAATACGTTCTTCCGTTTCTTTATTAAAGAGGAATACTTTATGGGGTTTCAACGTATAGCTTACTACGCCTGCGGAAACGTCAATCTTATTATCCGCGTCGATAATCGAACGGATAACGGGGTTGACAGATTTTTCATGGCGCGATACAACGCTCACGTCGCGGCCCATGACTTCTACGTTGGAAATGTCGCAAGTAAAAGGACCGTTTTCGTCCAAGACAAAGCCTTCGGGGCGGATAGCCACGGTAACGTCTTGATCAGCAACGCCCGCTACGGTCAATACCGCCGCGTCGCCGATATAAAGCGTTTCGTTTTGTACAAAGCCTTCCAACACGTTGATAGGGGGAGTACCTAAGAATTTTGCAACGAACAAGTTGGTAGGATCGTCGTAAATATCTTGCGGTTTGCCTACTTGTTGTACCACGCCGAGTTTCATAACGACGATTACGTCGGAAATACTCATAGCTTCTTCTTGGTCGTGCGTAACGAATACCGTCGTGATACCCGTTTCTTTTTGAATTCTTCTGATTTCTTCACGTGTTTGCAAACGCAAGCGAGCGTCCAAGTTAGAAAGGGGTTCGTCGAGCAAAAGCACTCTGGGCATTTTTACCAGCGCACGAGCGATGGCTACACGTTGTTGTTGACCGCCCGAAAGTTCGTTGGGTTTTCTATCCATCAAGTTGTCGATTTGTACAAGTGCCGCCGCTTGATGTGCGCGTTCTAACATTTGTTCTTTGCTCATTTTATCTGCGCCGCGCAAGTTTTGAAGGGGGAACAAAATGTTTTGTTTTACCGTCATATGCGGGTACAACGCATAGTTTTGGAATACCAAACCGATACCTCTATTTTCAGGGGACAATTCGGTTACGTCTTCGTCACCAAAGAAAATTTTACCCGAAGAGGGTTTTTGCAAACCGCTGATCATGTACAGCGTGGTACTTTTACCGCACCCGGAAGGGCCGAGCAAGCCTACGAGCTTACCGTCGGGAATGGTAAACGTGAAGTTGTTTACTGCAACAACTTCTTCCCCCGCTTTTTTGTTGCGGCTGGGAAAGATTTTGGTTAAATTTTGTAATTCTACTTTCATAAGACCTCCCTTACAAATCTTATTTTATCTTTCATTTTTATTTTTTTCGTTCGTTAGTACTGTCCAAATTTAGTAGGACTTGTTTGCTTCCCTTTCAGCAGCGGCGCGCGCCTCTTCTTCTTTAAAGGAAATCATTTGTTCTTCGCTGTCGAAAATCATTTGGCTTGCAAAATCAACAACCACCGTATCCGCAACCAAATCGTGGATGGCGGAGCTGGTTTGCGTCATAATAAGAACGCCCAGCTGTAAAATGCCCAAAAGGCATAAGGTAATCAAACCGATACCGCCTAAAACGTTGAAATAAATCATCGTCAAAATGAGCAGGGGGAACATCGTTTCGATTACGTATTTTCCAAACAAAGTACGGATAAACAGGACGGGAGTGGTAATCTTTACGCAGTTGGTGCGCATAAGCGCCGAGCCGAAGATTTTTTTACCCAGAGTTTGCCCATTTCCAAAAAATAAAGGAACTGCGAAATTCAAAAGCATATGCGCTATTAGAAGTCCGCCGCCGATGATTGCCAAACTTAAATAAAACTGACGGCGCGTAATTTTTTGTACGTTTTCGTTTTTGGCGTACGCGGAAAGCGCGTTGGTTATTTTCGTTTGTTCTTCTTCGGGGAGCTTGTCAAAATCTTCTTGCGTAATGTCTTTGTATTTCTCAATCCCTTCGTTTTGGAATGCTTGTACGTAGTGTTGTGTAAGTTGGTCGGTGTATTTGTCGTAGGCGACTAGCTCAGAAATGCCCGACGCTGCGCCGATGGCGAGAATAGCGACAAGAATGATATCAAACATCCACGCCGAAATTCGTTTCCATAAATTTGCTTTTTGCAAACTAACCGACATATGCAACCCCTTACCTTCTTTTTCAAACAAACAGCTACTTTCAGTTTGTTGAATTTACTCGCTCTTTTATACGCGCATCAAACATATAATAGAAGCGCACAACTATATGATAGCACAATTTTCGACAAAAAGCAATGTTTTTTTATTAAAAAAAGAAAAAAGGTTGAAACTTTTGAAAAGTTTTTTCATAAAGTGTAAGTTTATGCGAAAAAAAATGAAAAATCATAGGAAGGGAAAGGAAAAATTTGGCTCTCGCGATAAAAAAATTGCATTTCCCCCCTTGACAGTGCGTAAAAAAACGGGTATAATGTAGGATGGAAAACAATAAATACAAGCTATAAGGAGAAAAAATATGGCAGACGTACAAAAAATTTTATCCGCTTGCGACCATACGCTTTTGGGACAAACGGCTACGTGGGAGCAAATGAAGAAAATTTGCGACGAAGGGATGCGTTATAAAACGGCGTCCGTTTGTATTCCCCCTAGCTACGTGGCGCAAGCAAAGGCGTACGTTGGGGATAATTTGAAAATTTGTACCGTAATCGGTTTTCCCAACGGATACAATACGACAGCGGTAAAAGTTTTTGAAACGAAAGATGCGATTGCAAACGGCGCAGATGAAATTGATATGGTAATCAATATCGGCGCGTTAAAGGACGGACGCGATACCCAGGTATGCGATGAAATTAAACAAATCAAGGCTGCGTGCGGTGATAAAATTTTAAAAGTTATCATTGAAACGTGCCTTTTAACGCAAGAGGAAAAGCTGCGTATGTGTAAAATCGTAACGGACGCAGGTGCGGATTATATCAAAACTTCGACGGGGTTTTCCACGGCGGGTGCGACGCTTGACGACGTGAAACTTATGCGCGCCAACGTAGGTGAAAAGGTGCTTGTCAAAGCGGCTGGCGGTATTTCGGGTATCGAAGACGCACAAAACTTTTTGGATAACGGCGCGGCGCGTTTGGGTACAAGCCGTGTCGTGAAAGCCGTGCAAGGCGTGGAAGGAAAGGGCTATTAAGGTAAGATTGAATAAAGTACGGTAAAAATTGAGAAAAAAAGGAGAAAAAAGTATGGCAACCCCTCATATTGCGGCAAAGGAAGGCGATTTTGCGAAAACGGTGCTTATGCCCGGCGATCCGTTGCGTGCGAAATTTATTGCAGAAACTTATCTTGAAAACGCGGTGCTCGTCAATAACGTGCGCGGCGTACAAGGCTACACGGGATATTATAAAGGCAAACGCGTATCGGTAATGGCGTCTGGCATGGGACAACCCTCTATCGGTATTTACTCGTATGAATTGTATCATTTTTACGGTGTGGAAACGATTATCCGCGTAGGTTCTTGCGGGTCGTTCTCGCCTGATTTGCATGCGCGCGACATCATCGTTGCGATGGGCGCTTGCACCAACGGTAATTATGCATCGCAATATAATTTACCCGGGACATTTTGTCCTATCGCCGATTTCGATATGGTACGCCGCGCGGCGGCGGAATGCGAAAAAATGGGTTTGAATTACCGTGTGGGTAATATTTTGTCTTCGGATATGTTCTACGATGACGCAAACTCTGGTATGCAATGGGCGAAAATGGGCGTTTTGGGCGTAGAAATGGAATCGGCGGCATTGTATTGTAATGCGGCGCGCGCTGGTAAAAAGGCACTTTGCATTTGTACGGTAAGCGATTCGTTTGTATACCCTGAGGAAAACACCACCGCGGAAGAAAGACAAGTGTCCTTTACCAAGATGATGGAAGTGGCGCTCAATATCGCCGATTAACAAATAACGCTTTAAAAAATAAGGAGAAACGCTATGGCAAAACGTGCGTTTTTAATCGTATTAGACAGTGTGGGTATCGGTGCGATGCCCGACGCTGCAAACTGGGGCGATGAAGGGAGTAATACCCTTGCCGCTATCTGTAAACATTCCGCATTTAATTGCCCGAATTTAACCAAGTTCGGGCTGTTTAACATTGACGGTGTACAGGGGGAAAAAGTAAATTCACCGCGTACCTGCTATGCCCGTATGCAAGAAAGCTCTAACGGGAAAGATACCACGATAGGGCACTGGGAAATTGCAGGGGTTTATTCAAAAAATCCTTTGCCTACCTATCCCAACGGCTTCCCGCAGGAAGTGATTGATGCCTTTGAAAAGGCAACGGGGCGCGGCGTGCTTTGCAATCGTCCGTACTCGGGCACGGAAGTTATTAAGGACTTTGGTGAGGAGCATTTAAAAACGGGTAAATTGATTGTTTATACGTCCGCGGATAGCGTATTCCAAATTGCCGCGCACGAAGACCTTGTGCCGATTGAACAGCTGTATGAATATTGCCATATTGCGCGCGAGCTTTTGCAAGGCGAACACGGGGTGGGCCGCATTATTGCCCGTCCGTTCGAGGGAGAGTATCCCTTTAAGCGCACTTCGCGCAGACACGATTATTCGCTTGTACCCCCGTCGACTACGGCGTTGGACGTTTTAAAAAAGAATGGTTACGACGTAATTTCCGTTGGTAAAATTTACGATATTTTTGCAGGGAAGGGCTTGACAGAAAGCCATCCCACCAGTGGT
>JAZQWZ010000016.1:0-18251 GCA_045632625.1 Candidatus Scatosoma sp.
GGCCATTAATAAGATAAGAACAGGTGCAACGGGATGCAGAGTTGTTAAAATAACAATAAAGCTGACAACACTGATAAACGAAGAGATAATAGAAAACGTCGACGTTAAGATATTGATGGGGCGAAAACCTGCTTCACGGTTAGCATTTTCTAACTTTTCATAAAATTCAGGACGGTCAAAACTTCCTAAATCAAGCGATGCTGCTTTTTCAACAATTTTTAAGCGTATGTGGTTGGAAACAAGTTCGCCAGCAATTCTCACGGTCAAAAGAGAAATCTTTTGCATGATTTGCGTGAAGAATAACCAAGCAAAATAAGCAATCAATGGCGTTAAAATAAATTTAAAAGAAGTGAGGGTACCGTTGGCGGCAAAACCGATTTGGTTTAATAGTTCCGCGGATATCAATGCGGATACAACAGGGTAAAACCCTTCTAAAACACAAAAGCATGCCAAAAGGATAAGCAAGCTCTTTTTCGCTTCCCAAACAAGAGAAACAATATAAAACAGTCTGCTAAAAAAGCCTTTGATTAGCATACAAAGGTATTTGGGGAATTCTTTTATGGATTTCGGGCGTTCCGTTTTGCGCGGCGCTCTCATCGGGGGAGGCATCATATGTGTTATTTCCTTATTTATAATTGCAATGTTTTAATGCTATTTCTATATTCATTTGGCGTCATACTCGTACGCTTTTTAAATACGTCGGTAAAGGTAGAGAGGGAATCAAAACATAAAAGTTCCACAATTTTTGAAAAGGGAATTTTTTTGCGGATTAACTTTTTTGCTTCGTCTATTTTCAATTTCAAATACGTTTGGTAAATTGTCATACCCGTTTGCTTTTTAAAAAACGTACAAAGCTGTGTTGTGCCGTAATGTAATTGTTCACACAAATCTTCCAAACGGAATTTATCATAGAGTTTTTCATGTAAAATACGCACGATTTCGTCGTGCAATTCACCCGACGAAGAAATTTTTGAGATAAAAAATTCTTGCGTAGGCTGTAAATCCTGTGCGTAGCGTAACAAATAGATAAGCAAGGCTTCTAAACAATTTTTGATCAATTGTTCACCGCCAAGATTGGGGTTTTCTTTTAAGGTTAAGCGGCTTAAATTGGGATCGAATTCAGGCAAATTATACGTTGCCATCGCTTCCGAAGTGATATTTTCGAGTAAGTATCGATATTGCTTGGGCAGCGTAAACTTTTTATCGGCAAAAAATTGCATAGAGGGCGAACGGCAAATAAAGGAGACAATGAAAAGGTTTGGCCCTTTTTCTGCGCTGGCGACATAGTGCGGCTGGTTGGGTTTAATAAATACGATTTCACCTTGTTTTAGCTGTATTTTTTCATCGCCTAAGCCAACGTAGATATCTTCCTTATCGGCATAATTTATTTCCCAAAAATCATGCGATTCTCCGGGAAAAACGTAGTTGCGTTCTAACGCTTGATAATGTACAGTTACAATTTTTTGCACGTTGATTAAGTTTGCTATTTTGTGCGTATAAAATTTTTTGGTTGTTGTTTTCATGTTTTTATTATAACAAATCGCAAAGCAATTGTAAATAGTTTTTTTGTATTTTTTCAGTAAAAATTACAGCGAAAGAATAAAACAATGATAATTTTATAAAATGTATAGATTATTATTTTCAACGCTTGTAAAAATTTTATAAATATGTTACAATATTATATATAAAACATTTGGAGATATGTATGAAAAGGATAGCGATTGTAGGGCTTGGCATCATCGGCGGTTCTATTTGCGGAGCGTTGACAAAAGCTGGATATCAAGTTGATGGTTTTGATATCAACGAAAAGTCTGTGGAATTTGCGTTGAAAAAGGGATATATCCAAGCAAAGGCAAGCAACCTTGTTGATTATGATGTGGTTTTTCTTGCCGTGCCGCCGCAAGTAACCATTGCATATTTACAAACGGCTGTGTTTAAAGAAAATGCTTTGGTTATAGATATTTGCGGGGTCAAACGCGCTATCGAACAAGCAGTATACGAAAAGAAAAGAAGGTATCGCTACGTAGGCTGTCATCCCATGGCAGGTAAGGAAACGTCCGGTATTCAATGGGCAACGCCAAATTTATTTCAAAATGCAAATTTGATTATCACTTGTTCCCAGCAAACACAGAAAAAAGACGTTGAAGAGCTTAAAGCTTACGCCACAGCAATGGGTTTTGGCAATATTATAGAATGTAGCGCGCAAACGCATGATGAAAAAATTGCGCTTACTTCTCAGCTTGCCCATATTGTTTCTAATGCTTACGTGAAAAGTCCGCAAGTGCAAAATTGCGATGGGTTTACGGGTGGCAGCTTTCAAGATATGACGCGAATCGCAGGGGTGGACGAACGAATTTGGACGCCTTTATATGCCTATAACCGTGAAAATATATTACGTGAGCTAGATGGGCTTATTCATGAATTATCTATTTATCGCGACGCATTGAAAAATAGTGATGACGAAAAACTTTCAAATGCGCTTAAAGAAGGTAGAAAAATACGTGAAACGATACGTCGAAATAATGATTAGTTAATTTCATTCAACAAAATCCTCGATTATTTTACAAAATTCGGGGATTTTTTTATAAATTTCTTTACATTTTGAAAAAAAACTGTTATAATATACGTGAAGGAGCGCCTATAGGTATGCAATATTGTACAATTACCATTACAACAACCGTCGATGAAAAGCAAACAACGGCGAAAAGACACGGCAATATGCAGCTTTCCGCGACCTCGGCAGTGTTAGTATATAGAGAAGAAAGCGCACAGGTATCTATCTCCTTGTTTCCTGAATATGGTGAAATAGTACGCGTAGGTGATTATACCTTAAAATTGCCGTTAAAAACAGGCGAAGTTTTGCAAGGGAAAATCGGTATAGGCGACTCGCACGGAGCAGTGGAAGTAGACACCCATAAAATTGCTTTTTCTACAAGTGAAAATAGTTTGCTTGCGCAATTACAGTATACCTTGATATTTGGTAAGGAAAGGCAGGTTATGCGTTTGCGTATCCACGCAAAGGCGGATAAAGGTAGGATAACAAATGAAAATTGAGTATTTTGGACATTCTTGTTTTCGTGTAACCTCGGAAAATGGTGTACGTTGGGTAAGCGATCCGTACACGCAAGTGGGATATGAGCTGCCCAAAGATTTTTTCGCGGATTTCGTAACGGTTAGTCATGGGCATTTTGACCATAATTACGTAGACGGTGTGAAAGATAGTAAACATATCTTTAATACAATAGAGGATTTTTCGTATAACGGCGCACAGGGCAGTGTGATAAAATGCTTTCACGATGATAAAAAGGGCGCTTTACGCGGCGAAAACTTGATTTTTAAGGTAGACATCGACGGCGTAATATTTTGCCATTTAGGCGATTTGGGAGAACTGTGTAGCGATGCGCTCATCAATAAAATAGGCAAAGTTAACGTGTTAATGGTTCCTATCGGCGGTAGGTATACGATTGATGCCAAGCAAGCAAAAGAGTATATAAACGCTTTACAGCCCAACGTGATTATTCCTATGCATTATAAACCCATGGACGGTACAATCAATATCACAGATGCGACAGATTTTTTAAATAGTATCGATAAAAAGCATTTGCAGTACGTTGGCAAAGAACTTACAATAGATAAACATACACTGTTGAGCGAAAAGCTGAAAGTGTTGTACATGGAGAAATAAAATGGGGCAAATGAATGTAGAACAATTTAAGCTTGCATGTGCGAAATATCTAACGGCAAACGTGGATATTGGCGGTTTGCGTGCATACGGTCGACGCGTTGGCGTGCCTGAACCGACAAAATTAAACAAGCAACCGTTGGTGGAAAAGATTGTAGCAATTCTTTGCGGAGAGCTTGCGCCGGAAGAACGTTCTAAACGCGGCGCACCGTTAAAAAACGATTATGTTGATCCTGCGATTGTACAGGCGGTCGACGATTTGCGCGCACAGTATTTACACTATGCGGAAGAACCGTCTTTTGCGGAACGCTATGCACAATTTTTAAAAGAGAACAAATCGGGCTTAAAATTGGTCTTTAAAGAAAATGACGATGCAAAAGACGTTGACTGGAAAGAAACGCTTCCATTGATTTATCGCGGTCAATTACAAATGTTTGATGGGCTTGCGGTGCTGTTACCCTTGGATTGCAAGGATAGTAATGAGAAAATTCTGGTAGCCACGCAGCTCATTCACGAATATGATTTGCGGGAGGGCGATGTAATCTCTTGTGAAGTGCAAAAAGGAGCACAAGCGTTGGTGGCGACAAAAATACACACAGTCAACGAAATTGCGGTCAACGAGCTGAAACGCAATCACTTTGAAACGGCGGAAGTAATGTATCCAAAGCAAACAATGGCTTTATATACGCCGCAAACTTCGAATATCGTTTTGGGTAAATATATCGACTGGCTTGTGCCTATGTTCAAAGGACAGCGTTGTTTAATCCGTTCTGTGCCAAAGGCGGGGAAAACGGCGTTAATGTTCCAACTTGCTGATGCTATGCAAAAAGCAAATGTGGCGGACAAGCTGTTTGTATTGCTCAACGGACAATTACCCGAAGTAATTAGTCAATATAGAAAAAAGATACCAAGCGAAAATTTGCTTTATTCTTCGTATGAAGATGAGCCTGAAAAACAGGTATTTGTCGCTGAATATCTTTTAAAACGCGCAAAACGTTATGCGGAAACAGGCAAACACGTCGTTATTTTAATAGATTCCATCAACGCACTCGCTAATGCTTTTAATGAAACGAAAGAATCAATGGGCGGCAAAGTACTTGCGGGCGGTTTGGAAAGTAAAACATTGCAGTTTATTAAGAAATTCTTTGGTGCGGCGCGTACCTTTGAAAAGGGTGGTTCGTTGACCATTTGCACAACTGTATGTATGCAATCGGGCAATCCTGCCGACGATGTTTTATGTAATGAACTTTCAACCATAGCCAACTATCAGCTTACCTTACACGAGCATTTAGCGATGCAACGTATTTATCCTGCAATTCAACTTGCGGAATGCTATACCTGCGTAAACGGTTTGTTGGGAAATGATATATCCAACCGTTTATATTCCGCTGTTGTCAACGGATATTTGCCAAAGATGGGGGAAGGCTCGCTTTTGCGATTGTTGGATGAAACGGATACGAAAGAACGCTTTGAACAGCTTGTACAAGCATGGATTAAAAAATAATTTTTTTACGAGAAGGACGGTAATAAATCGTTCTTCTTTTTTTGTTTTTTGAAGCAAAAATCTGTTGTAATATTATAAAAAAAATTAAACTATTTTATTTTCAAATACTTCTGAAAAGACAAATGTTTTAAAAATGCTTGAAATTCTTAGCTAAATTGCACAAATGAACTTTCTGTTTGATTTTTTTGGTATAACTTTTTTCTATAATTCATTTTCTATTTATGTGCTTGACTTTGGCACAATATATGGTATAATAATAAAGCACGAATAATAAACCCCACAATATATTGTGTTTAGTATAAAATGCCGAGCGTTGCAAATAGTATGTTTGAACGCTGTGTATATTTGGTTTTGCGACAGGAAAAGAGGATTTTAGGAGAGACGTCATGAAGATTATCAAAAGAAGCGGACAAGAAGTTATTTTTGACAAGGAGAAAATCGTTTCGGCTGTAAGAAAAGCCAACCGTGAAATAGAAGAACAACACCGTATTTCCGAAATGGAAATTGTTGCCATTGCTGGTGCAGTAGAAGCAGAATGTGAAAAAATGCACCGCAGTGCAGAAGTGGAAGAAGTGCAAGATATGGTCGAAAACCGCCTTATGGATATGAAGGCATTTGTTTTGGCTCGTAAATATATTACGTATCGTTATACTCGTGAGCTTGTACGTAAATCTAACACGACGGACGCACAAATTTTGACGTTGATCGAATGCAATAACGAAGAAGTTAAGCAAGAAAATTCCAACAAAAATCCCACAGTAAACAGTGTACAGCGCGACTATATGGCAGGGGAAGTTTCTAAGGATTTAACGCGCCGTATTTTGTTGCCGGACGATATCGTAACGGCGCACGATCAAGGTTTAATTCATTTCCACGATGCGGACTATTTTGCGCAACACATGCATAATTGCGACCTTGTAAACCTGGAAGATATGTTGCAAAACGGCACGGTTATTTCTGGTACGCTTATTGAAAAACCGCATTCGTTTTCTACGGCTTGTAACATTGCTACACAAATTATTGCGCAAGTGGCTTCTAATCAATACGGCGGACAAAGCATTTCTTTGACTCACCTTGCTCCCTTTGTAGAAATCAGCCGTCAAAAAATTCGTAGAGAAGTAGCAGAAGAATTGTTGGGCGTAGGCGTAACGGATGAAACACGCATTGCAGAAATTGCGGAAAAACGTTTGCGCACGGAAATTAAACGCGGTATTCAAACCATTCAATATCAAGTGGTTACCTTGCTTACCACCAACGGTCAAGCTCCGTTTGTTACGGTGTTTATGTACTTGAATGAAGCGCGTAACGAACAAGAAAAAGCCGATTTGGCTATGATTATTGAGGAAACGCTTAAACAACGCATTAAAGGCGTAAAAAATGAAGCAGGGGTGTGGATTACGCCTGCTTTCCCCAAGCTGATTTACGTGTTGGAGCCCGACAATATTGAAGAAGGACAAAAATACTGGTATTTGACGGAATTAGCGGCGAAATGTACGGCAAAACGTATGGTTCCCGATTATATTTCCGAAAAGAAAATGCTTGAATTTAAAGTGGATAAAAATGGCGAAGGTCATTGCTATACCTGTATGGGTTGCAGAAGCTTCTTAACGCCGTACGTAGATAAAGATGGTAAAGCAAAATATTACGGGCGGTTCAATCAAGGCGTTGTAACCATTAACCTTGTTGACGTTGCATTGTCTTCGGGGCGCGATGAATATAAATTCTGGGAAATTTTCGATGAACGTTTGGAGCTTTGCTACCGTGCGCTTATGCAACGCCATAACCGTTTGAAGGGCACGCTTTCTGACGCAGCGCCTATCTTGTGGCAATACGGTGCCTTGGCGCGTTTGCAAAAGGGAGAAACGATTGATAAACTCTTGTTCGGCGGATATTCTACCATTTCCCTTGGTTATGCCGGTTTGTATGAATGTGTAAAACACATGACGGGCAAATCGCATACGGACGAAGACGCAAAACCTTTCGCACTTGCCGTTATGCAGCGCATGAACGATAAATGTAAGGAATGGAAGGCGAAGGAAAATATCGACTTCTCGTTATACGGTACGCCGTTGGAAAGCACGACGTATAAATATGCAAAATGCCTGCAAAAGCGTTTTGGCGTAATTCCTGGCGTTACGGATAAGAGCTATATTACCAACAGCTACCACGTACACGTAAGCGAGCCTATCGATGCGTTTACTAAATTGAAATTTGAAAGCGAATTCCAACAACTTTCCCCCGGCGGCGCAATTTCTTACGTGGAAGTACCCAACATGCAAGATAATATTCCTGCAGTGCTTTCCGTTATGAAATTTATTTATGAAAATATTATGTACGCTGAATTGAACACAAAGAGCGATTATTGTCAAGTGTGCGGTTACGATGGGGAAATTCAGATTCAAACGGATGAAGGTGGTAAGCTCATTTGGGAATGCCCGCACTGCAAAAACCGCGATCAAGCGAAGATGAACGTTGCCCGCCGTACTTGCGGTTATATCGGTACGCAATACTGGAACCAAGGCAGAACGGAAGAGATTAAAGATAGAGTTTTGCATTTGTAAGGCGGTAAACTATGAATTATGCCACCATTAAATGGACGGATATAGCAAATGGGGAGGGCGTACGCATTTCCTTGTTTGTTTCCGGTTGTACGCATAAATGTAAAAACTGTTTCAATCAAGTGGCATGGGATTTTTCGTATGGCGAAGCGTTTGATGGAACGGTTGCTGAAAAAATATTAACGGAGCTTGGCGCACCATATATAGCAGGGCTTTCCTTGCTTGGCGGCGAGCCGTTAGAACCGCAAAATCAACTTGCTTTGTATCCGTTTATCCAAGAAGTTAAACGCTGTTATCCTAATAAAACGATTTGGTGTTATACTGGCTTTTTATTTGACGAAAAGACGGGCGTTTTGAAAGAAAAAAAGAAAAATACGGACGTTACTAAACATTTAATTTCTATGTTCGACGTGCTTGTAGATGGGCCGTTTGTTGAGAAATTGAAAGATATTCGTTTGAAGTTTCGCGGTTCCTCTAATCAACGCGTAATTGACGTACAAAAAACTTTACAAGCAAAACAGTGCGTTTTATATATGGAATAATTAAAAAGACGTCGCATACAATATGGTATGTCGACGTTTTTATTATATCTTAAAAAAGCAGTATTATGTTTTATAATTATTGTAACCGTAGGATTTGCTTATTCGGCGATTGCCTATGCTAACGTATTTACAACCGCGCAAACGGTAGCGATTGATAAGGAGTTTTATTATCTAGTAGACGAATCTACACATACGCAAGCCGTTGGCAGTTTTGCGCAGCTGCAGGGCGGCGCTGGGTATTTGCTAGATGGGAATACGCGCGAATATGTAGCCTATTCGGTGTATTTTAATAAACAAGATGGGGAAGCGGCTAAAAAAGCATTATTAGAATACCAAACACAGCCCATTTTACACGTAATTTCAATTCAATCGCTTGTGTTTAAAACGCCAAAGGAAAAACGGCGTGCTCCTATTGTTATCAATGCCTTTTCATGCTTGGATGGCTGTATGCAAGTACTAAATAGAGAAATTGCCCGCTTGGACAATGGCGCAACACAGCAATCTAGTAAGCGTATATTGTCTACGCTTATTGACCAGTTTGCTTACTTAGAGCGAGAGTATAAAACGTCTTATCCTGCTTTTTCAAATATTTGCAAAAACGCACAAATGCAACTGCAACCGTGTGTTGCTGATATAATATACGTGAAAGATTTGCGGTATATATTGTGCGATTTAGGAGTAGCATATAAGCAATTAAGCGAAGAATTTGCGCTATGAAAATAATTTTTTCTAAAATCATTGAAAATTTTTTAAAAAGGCAAGCAAAATGCTTGCTTTTTTCTTTTTGATTATGTATAATAAATAAGCTGTCGTTAAGATAGTAATATAACAGGCGCTACTGTGGCTCAGTTGGTAGAGCAGCTGATTCGTAATCAGCAGGTCGCCGGTTCGAGTCCGGCCAGTAGCTCCATGAAAATCCAAGTCATAAGGCTTGGATTTTTTTCTTTTACGCATTATTTTAAATTTTGAAAAATGAATGCTATGCTATGCGATTTTTCGATTAAGTCAATTTATATATTGAATTTGGTTGACAGCCGGTTAATTTGTGTGTATAATAATCTTACAAAATGAGGAGAGTAAAAACATGCAAAAAAATATGAGACAGGAAAGTGATTCCGTTGGCAGTATGCAAGTACCCGAAGATGCGTATTATGGGGTGCAAACGTTACGTGGATACGAAAATTTTCAAATTAGTGGCGTATTGATGAATACGTTATTCATTAAGAATATTGCAAAAATCAAAAAGGTAGCGGCTAAAATTAATGGGGAAAGCGGTTATATTCCGCTGACAACGGCAAATGCAATCGTACAAGCTTGCGACGAAGTGTTGGCGGGTAAATTGCAGGAACATTTTATAACGGACGCCATTCAAGGCGGAGCAGGTACCACTGTAAATATGAACGTGAACGAAGTACTTGCCAACCGTGCCAGTGAATTGCTTGGCGGAAAAAAGGGGCAATATTTGTGCCATCCCAACGATCACGTAAATTGTTCGCAATCGACCAACGACGTAATTCCGTCGGCGGGAAAAATGACGGTTTTACAGCTTGCCCAAGAGTTATTGTCGGCATTAAAAACGTTGATTGCTACGCTGGAAAGCAAAGCGCAAGAATTTGACGGGATTTTAAAGATGGGCAGAACACAGCTTGAAGACGCCGTGCCCATTCGATTGGGTCAAGAATTTTCGGCTTATGCGTCCGTATTAAAACGTGATTATCAGCGCATTAAAAATACTCTGCAAGAAATGCACGTATTAAATTTAGGCGGTACGGCAATCGGCACATCGGTAAACGTTAGCAAGACTTATTTGGAAGCTTGCGTAAAACAATTATCTGTTGAATTTGGTATGCCGATGGAAAGGGCGGAAAATTTAATCGACGCCACGCAAAATATTGATGCCTTTTGTGCTGTATCCAGCGCATTAAAAACCTTTGCCGTTAACTTATCGAAAATTTGTAACGACTTGCGTTTAATGTCCAGCGGACCTAAAACTGGTTTAGGGGAAATTACGCTTCCTGCAAAGCAAAACGGCTCGTCTATTATGCCGGGAAAGGTGAATCCTGTTATCCCCGAAGTGGTTTCGCAGGTGGCGTTTTTGGTAGTAGGCAACGACACGACTATTACCATGGCGGTGGAAGGCGGTCAGCTTGAATTAAACGCTTTTGAGCCTGTAATCTTTTACAAATTATTTGAATCGCTTACCTGTCTTACGGGCGCAGTGAAAACGCTTACGGTAAATTGTGTACAAGGTATTATTGCTAACAAAGAGCATTGCGAGAATTTGGTACATAACAGCGTTGGTATTGTAACAGCGTTGTGTCCCTATCTTGGGTATGAAAAAGCGGCAAAGCTTGCCAAGGAAGCGCTTGCAAAAAATATCCGCATTCGCGATTTAATTTTGCAATATAAATTGATAGACGAAAAACAACTGGATGAAATTTTAGACCCGTATGCGATGACCTAAAAATAGAAAAAGCATTTCCACCATGGAAATGCTTTTTTAACTTAATCTATGAAAATATCTTTGCCGATCGCTTTATCGTTTAATAATGCGTAAACGTTTTGCGCGAACACATCTGCTTGATAACATATTTTTGCGACACCGTCTAAACATGTTTCGTCGTGGGCGCGGATTAGCAAAGGGAATTTACCTTGCGAAAGGGCGGATAATACGTCGCTACGCGACTTCTTTGCCGCCAAAACGTTGAGATATAACGGAAGTTGAAGACTTTCTCGAATAAGGCTTTCTTGTATCCCCAGCAGGTTTTGCAAGGCGATTCGTCGTATACGCGCGGAAGTGTATCTTGGAGAGGTTAAGCTAGTGACCAAGCTATCGGTTGCTAACGCCGCTTTCTTAAATGCGTTTTCTAAGCCTTCGTTGCAATCGCAGATCTTGGCGATTTCCTTGGCGTCTTTTGCTAAAATAGCGTATTTTTCCAGAACGTCCAGTTTACAATCGCAGGCAAACGGTATATCCATTGCAACGAAATCGGGGATTTGTTTGCTTACATTATCACCTTTAAAAACAGCGGTGCGAATAGCAGTTGCAGAAGAAAATTCTTCCTGCAAATTTGTATCCGAATATCCTGCGCCTTTGCGTTGCAAAGGTAAAATATCGATAGTTGCATTCTTTTCAAGAATGGCGCGTGTATATTCCAAGCCTAAAATATTGTTTGGGGACGCAAGTAAATCAAAAGGAATAAACCCAGCGAACGCTTGCGCGCGTGCCTTTGCGTAGCTGACGCCGTTTTGCATTTGCTCTTTAATATTCTTTGACACTTCTTCCGGTTCGTTGTTCAAATATCTCGCGCCAAGCAAAAATGCCGTTTTATCCGCTTTTTCCGCGCCAAAAGAGAGTATACAAACGTCGGGGATAGACGATAAAATATGTACGGCGCCTTTGGCAAATAGCTCTGCGTTTGACGTTGCAAAAACGGTAGGAAGCTCAATTACTACGTCTGCACCTGCTTTTATGGCGTGTTTAGCTCTTGTGTATTTATCAAAAATTGCAGCTTCACCGCGCTGTACGAAATTGCCGCTCATCAAGCAGAGGATAGCATCGGCTCCCGATAAACGTTTGGCTTCGTTTATTTGATAAAGATGCCCGTTATGAAAGGGGTTGTATTCACAAATTATCGCGCATATTTTCATTTTTCTTTTCCCATTTCCTTTACAACGAAAAAAAAGTGTGCTATAATATAAAGTACCGAGAAAACGTCGGTGTATATATTATATACAAAAATGAAAAAATAATAAAGCGTTTCAAGGAGTAAAACCATGAAAAATATTTTAGAAGAGATAAAAATTAAAGCAAAAGCGCTGAATAAAACGATTGTTCTTTGTGAAGGCGAAGATGCGCGCGTAGTCAAAGCGGCTGCGGACGCAACCAAGGAAGGCATTGCAAAAATCGTTTTGCTTGGCGATGAAGCACAAATTAAAGCGGCAAATCCCGACGTAGATCTTACGGGTGTAGAAATTGTAAATCCGCTTACATCTGATAAATTGCCTGCATACAATGCAAAACTTTGCGAACTGCGCGCCTCCAAGGGCATGACGCCGGATCAAGCGGCTAAATTGCTTGCTGACGGCACGTATTTCGGTGCAATGATGCTTAAAATGGGCGACGTAGACGGTTTGGTTTCCGGTGCTTGCCATTCTACGGCAAACACGCTCCGTCCCGGTTTGCAAATTATTAAAACGGCGCCTGGCGTTTCGTCCGTTTCCAGCTTTAATTTGATGATTTGCCCGCCTCAAGGCAATCCATATTGCCCCGATGGGTTGGTGGTATTTGCTGACTGTGGTTTAAATCCTACGTATACTAGTGAAGGTCTTGCTGATTGCGCCATCGCAACGGCGGCTTCCGCAAAAGCGATTGCAGGGATTGATCCGAAAGTGGCAATGTTGTCTTTCTCTACCAAGGGCAGCGCAAAACACGACAACGTAACGATGGTAGCAGAAGCAGTAAAAATCGCAAAAGAAAAAGTTCCTGATTTAAAGCTCGACGGCGAATTGCAATTTGACGCGGCTATCGTACCTTCCGTAGCGGCTTTGAAAGCGCCGGATTCTAACGTAGCAGGACAAGCAAACGTATTTATTTTCCCTGATTTGCAGGCCGGTAACATCGGTTATAAAATTGCAGAACGCTTGGGCGGCTTTATGGCAGTTGGTCCTATTTGCCAAGGCTTTGCTAAACCTTTGAACGACTTGTCTCGCGGTTGCAAATCGGAAGATATCGTGGCGGCAGTGGCAATCACGGTATTGCAAACGCAGCTTTAATATAGAGGTGAAATTATGAAAGTACTTGTTATCAATTCGGGAAGTTCTTCATTAAAATATCAACTTATCGATATGGAAACGGAAGCAGTTATCGCAAAAGGCAACTGCGAAAGAATCGGTATCGATGGTTCAAAACTTGTTCATAAAGCAAAAGGCGCAGAAACGGTTATTGAAAAGGCTATGCCCGATCATAACGAAGCGGTTTCTCTTGTTTTGAATGCATTAACCGATAAGGAAATCGGTGTAATTTCGTCTATGGATGAAATTGATGCGGTAGGTCACAGAGCGGTTGCTTCGGGCGAAGTATTTACCAAAACTACGCTTATTACGGATGAAACGATTGCACAATTTGAAAATCTTTGCGACCTTGCGCCTTTGCATAACCCCGCTGGGTTAATCGGCGTTAAGGCTTGCCGCAAGATGATGCCTAATACGCCGATGGCATTCGTATTTGATACAAGTTTCCATTTTACGATGCCTGATTATGCGTATATGTATGGTATTGATTACGAAGATTATCAACAATATAAAATTCGTCGTTATGGTTTCCATGGTACCAGCCATAAATTTGTTTCGCAAGAAGCTGCAAAATATTTAGGCAAAAAGCCCGAAGATTTGAAGATTGTTACTTGCCACTTGGGCAACGGTTCGTCCATCACGGCGGTTAACGGCGGTAAGAGTGTAGATACTTCGATGGGTTTTACACCTTTGGCAGGGGTGCCTATGGGCACGCGTAGCGGCGATATTGATTTTGCATCGGCGGAATATTTGGCAAAGAAAAAAGGCTGGGATATTTCCCAAACGCTTACCTATTTAAATAAAAAGTGTGGTATGCTTGGCGTATCGGGCGTTTCTAGCGATTTCCGTGATTTGACCGCTGCAGCGGCAAACGGCGATGCGCGTTCGCAACTTGCTTTGGATTTGTTTGCATATAGCTGTAAAAAATATGTAGGTGCTTATGCGGCGGCTATGAATGGTGTGGATTGTATCGTATTTACGGCAGGGGTTGGTGAAAATACACCTACTGTTCGTAAAGCCATTTGCGAAAATATGCAATATTTAGGCTTGGAAATTGACGAAGAAAAGAACCAAGAAAAGAATAATGGCGCAATTCGTGATATCACGGGCAAGAACTCCAAAGTTAAAGTTTTAATCATTCCTACTAACGAAGAACTGGTAATTGCGAGAGAAACGGTAGAATTATTGTAAAAAATCGCAAAAATCACACAAAAAAAAGTTGACAAAGCGATTGAAATATACTATACTTGATAAGTCGGTTTATGATGATTGTAGATATCAGAAAACTCAATGCGCAAAAATTGTATTCGGGTGAGATGCAGTTTGACTATCTTGCTCCCGAAGAACTTATCTCCATTCCTTTTGCGAAATATACGGGTCCAGTTATAGTTCGCTTTTCGTACGACTTATATGAAGACGACGCCTTTGAAATTCGCGGTACGGTATCGTATGGGCTTGTTGGGCAATGCTCGCGTTGTTTAGACGATGCGTCGACGAAAGTGGAAGGGGAATTGCAAGCGCTTTTTGAACCTGTGAAGGGCGGAGAAGATTATTTCTATGCAAATGGAAAGGTCGATTTAACCGACGCAGTAAACGATGCAATTATGGCAAGTATGCCGTTTGCACTTTCCTGCGGAGATAATTGTAAAGCGATTGAGTTTTAATTGAAATTAAAGAGAAAAAAGAATTAAGAAGAGGTGTTATTATGGCAGTACCTAAGAGTAAACAATCCAAGAGCAGAACGAACAAGAGATTCGCAAACTACAAAGCAACGGCAGCAACGCTCGTTGAATGCCCTCATTGCCACGAGTTAGCAGAAGCGCACAGAGTATGCAAGAACTGCGGCTATTATGATGGCGCAGAAGTAGTTGCTCAAAAAGAAGAAAAGAATAACTAATTTCGTCTATGCACCAAAACATCAGGCGGGTGGCTTTTAGCGCCCGCTTTTTTGCGTTATTCGGATTTTACATTATTGAATGTGCATACAAGAGACAAACTTTTATTGCTTGACATTTTTTATTGAAAATGCTATACTATACATAGTTATAAGGAGAAAGTATGCAAGAGAAATTTTCAATCAGTGGTATGAATTGCGCGGCTTGTTCTTCGGGGATAGAGCGTGCGTTGCGGCGTAAAAACGGCGTGCAACGTGCCGATGTTTCCCTGATGGCGGAACTGCTGACAATTAAATATGATGTCAATATAATAAGTAAAGAGGAAATATGTCAAACGGTGATCGGGTTGGGATATGGCATATCCGATTATGTTGAAAATGTGTTGCAAGAACGCACTGCGCAGCCTAATTTATTAAAAAAACGTTTTTTGGTATCGCTTGCGTTGCTTGTACCTTTGATGTATTTTTGTATGGGCGGCATGGTGGGCTTACCGCAGCCCAACGTATTTATTTCTCATACAATACAATGCGTACTGACGCTAATTATTCTATGCATTAATGCAAAATTCTTCACGAGCGGCACAAAAGCTTTGGTGAAAGGCGTGGCGAATATGGACACGCTTGTAGCACTCGGTGCAGGTATTTCTTTTATATATAGTCTTGTTTTTACTATTTTATTGTATATCGGTCGCGTAAATTCGCACGTACACGTTTTTTACGAATCAGCGGCGATGATTGTAACGCTAGTTACGCTTGGGAAGTGGCTAGAAGAAAAATCTAAACGCAAAACTGGCGATGAAATTGAAAAACTCATTAAACTTATGCCCAACACCGTGACTGTTGAAGTCAACGGCGCACAAAAACAACAAACGTTTTCGTCGTTACAAGTAGGCGACGTGCTTATCGTAAAACAAGGCGAATACGTGCCCGTGGACGGAAAAGTTATTTACGGCAGTGCGTATATTGACCGTGCAGCAATTACAGGCGAAAGCTTGCCTGTAGAAGTGCAGGAAGGAGATAATGTTACCAGTGCGGATGTCGTAAAAAGCGGTTTTATTAAAATTTTAGCAGAAAAGGTCGGTCAACAAACTACGCTTGCGCAAATTGTAAAAATGGTGAAAGAGGCAGGCGCAAGCAAAGCGCCCTTGCAAAAAGCAGCCGATAAAATTGCAGGTGTTTTTGTACCTACCGTGTCTATTCTTGCATTGATTACTTTTCTGGTATGGATGTTTGTTTCCCACGATATATCAAAAGCGGCAAATTATGCGATTTGCGTTTTGGTGATTTCCTGTCCTTGCTCTTTGGGGTTAGCAACGCCTGTTGCAGTGATGGCGGCAACGGGCAGGGGGATGGCTTTGGGTATTTTGTATAAAGATGCCGAGTGTATGCAAAAAGCAAAAGATATCAACTGCGTGTTGTTAGATAAAACGGCTACATTAACCGTAGGACAACCCAAAGTAACACAATTCACTTGTTTACAAGGCGATAATGAGCAAGTATTGTCTATTGCGTTTGCCGTAGAAAGTCAATCTAATCATCCGATTGCTACTTGCATATGTGAATACGCAAAAGACGCTTTACAAACAAATTTGTCAGCATTAGAAATTGAAAATTATCAATATATAATGGGGAAAGGCGCGAAAGCAAGCGTTGCGGGAAAACAAGTATATTTAGGCAATCGAAAATTGCTTAGCAGCGCTTTAGATAAGCAAGCATACACGCTCGAAAAGGAGTTTTCCGCTCAGGGAAAAACGGCGGTGTTTTTAGCGGATGAACAGACTTTGCTGGCAGTATTTGCTATTGCGGACACCTTAAAAGCGGACGCAAAAAATGCAGTTCAATCGTTAAAAAATCGTAATATAAGAGTGGGCATGCTTACGGGTGATAACGAAAACGTTGCTCAAGCCATTGCAGGTCAGGTAGGCATTGACGATTACTATGCCGAAGCATTGCCGCAGGATAAAGTTTCCGCAGTAGAACGTATACAAGGTATAGGCGGATACGTTGCTATGGTAGGCGATGGCATTAACGACAGTCCTGCATTAAAAACGGCGGACTTAGGTATTGCGATGGGCGATGGTACGGACGTAGCTATTGATAGTGCAGATATAGTGCTTTCGCGTGGGGATTTATCGCTGATTGAGAAATGCATCGATTTAAGTAAAGCAACGGTCAAAAATATTCATCAAAACTTATTTTGGGCATTCTTTTATAACTGCATAGCTATCCCGGTAGCAGCAGGTGTTTTTGCCTTTGCCGGTGTATCTCTTACGCCCATGATCGGGGCAGCATGTATGAGTTTAAGCTCACTTTTCGTCGTTACAAATGCGTTGCGTTTGACGCGATTTGACAATAAAAATATCGATAAAAATTTACAAAAAGAGGATGGCAATATGAAAACAAATATGAAAATTGAAGGAATGATGTGTCAGCATTGTGTTGCACACGTAACGAAAGCCCTTTCGGGCATGGATGGTGTGTCGCAGGTTGAAGTAAATTTAAAGAAAAAAACGGCAACGTTTGAAAGGGAAGAAAGGGTGAGCGATGAGCAGCTTATCAATGTTATTACGGAAGCAGGTTACGAAGTGAAAAAGATATTTTAAGGAAAAATGACAATATAAACGCACACTTTACAAAACTAGACAAAAAGTGATTTTGTGATGATGTTATCATATTCCCATAAAAACATATGGGAGTGTATTATGTCACAATTATTGCTTTTGGATAAACGCACGCAAGGCCTTATCGAAGATTACGTTCCGCAAGGAGAAATTCTCGAAGGGATTGTGTGCTTTTTTTCTGTCTTTTCCGATTATACTCGGGTGAAAATTTTAGCGGCGCTTGCCATTAGCGAACTATGCGTTACCGATTTATCCAAGATATTAAATATCAATCAAACCACCGTATCACATCAACTACGGTTTTTAAAAAGTGCCGGCATAGTAAAAAGCGTTCGGCAGGGAAAAATTGTGTTTTATTCGCTCACGGATGAAAGCATTAACGACGTTTTGTTAAAAGGTATTCAATTTTTGGGTTGTTAAATAGATTTTTGCGTTTATTTCCTTGCATATTTGCGCAATTTAGTATATAATAAAAGTACTAAGTACTTTTTTGCTTATAAAAAGGGTTGTTATTTAAATGAGCGCATTGCAGGAAAAATTGAAATTATTACCTGAAAATCCCGGTGTATATATTATGTTGGATAAGGACGGGATTGTTATTTACGTCGGTAAGGCGCGCGTGTTGAAAAATCGTGTGCGCCAGTATTTTCATGCAA
>JAZQWZ010000017.1:0-8115 GCA_045632625.1 Candidatus Scatosoma sp.
ATACGTAGGCAAGCCATTGCGCGTCAATACCAAACGTGAAATATACTTCATACGTTTCGTTAAATTTAGCCGCTTTATTGCCTGCCACACGCTCTTCTATCGTAAGCGTAGTCGTTTTTGCTGCGCCCAAATAGTTGGTTGCCCCGTTTTCAAAATCCACCACCGTTCTCGTGTAAACATTCAAGCGATATTCCACACGATCGCCGTCTGCATTGATAAAGGTAATGGCGTTTTTGCCAAAGTGCAACGCTTGCGCATTGACGATAAATCCACCCGAAGTTTGGGTGATTTGGCCCGTTTTGCCGTTTACCCAAATATCGTTTGCTACGCCGTCATAGGAAACGGTGTAATCTTGAATGGTGCCGTCTTCCGTATAAAGGTTACCTTCTGCAATGACTTCATACGATTTCACGGCAATAAAATCATCCAAATAGAACGGCACAGCACTGCCCCAAACGATTGCGCCTGCCGCGTTTTCATTGCCCAAACGCAACATAAATTGACAATATTGATTGTTACGCGTGGTAGGCTTGTCAATTACCGACGCCCATTCGTTATACCCGTCGCGCGTGAACGTTATAAGAATGTAGCCGTCTTCGTTGGAATACGAAATACCCGTAGGTCTTTGGTTGCCTGTACTATTTTCATAATACCATGCAAGATAAATGCCTGCGGCAACACCTTTGTTTGCCATCTTTTGGCTTGTAAACACCTTAAACGTCAACGCTTCTACAAGTTCATCGGCAAACACGCCTTTCACGTAGTCAGCGTCAATACCGAAATATACACTCCAATCGGTGGGTTTCACAGCAAGTGCATAAGAGCCGTTCCCGTTTGCAGGGGAAGTGATTGCTTTTACCCCTTCAATTACAGGTTTTTTGCTGCTTGTAGGCGCTACGCCAATGTAATCCATCCCGTCTTCAAACCCATACTTATCGGTGATAACGTAAACGTTATAGCATTTTCGTTCGCCCTCTTCATCCAAGAAGGAAAGCTGGCAAAGACCCGGGTGTTCATACAAGAACGCCTTGGTGATATCGATACCGCCATCCGCGTTTACCGTATAATCGGTAAATGCGTTGCCGTTCAGCTTCAAATCATTGTAAACTTCGGGAAGCGGCACGTTGATAACGCCGTCCATAGCACGACGCATAAGGTATTCATATTGCTGCCCGATTGCATCGAAAACAACGTTAATTTCAATATCTTGGGTATACGTTTGTCCGTCTTCGCTGGAAACGAAGAACGTGAAAATATGTTTTCCTAAATCGGTAAACGTATAGCTATCATACCCCGCCAAATCTTTTACGATATCCCCGACAACCACTTGGGTAAACGTAGCCGTATAAGGGAAATAACTGCCGATCGTGATATTGAAACCCGTCATCATATTGTCAAACGTGTACGTTCTTCCACAGAAATAGGTACTGTTCGTTTCCCCGATCGTCATTTCCACCGTCAATTTCGGTGCGATAATTTTGAAAGGAATTTCATACGTTCCCTTATAATCACAGCTTTCCGTTATTTGATAGATAAACTTCCAATCCCCTGCGTCGATATTCATAAGTTCAAAATAGAATTTTGAACCCATATCGATTTCTTCTTTGCCGTTGGTCAACGTAAGGGTATATTCCGCCAAGGGATAAATTGCCATGGACGTTTCCAAATCATATTTCATGAAATGAATATCACCCGTATCACGGTCAATTTGAACAAAATCTACCATGGAGCGAATGTCCATCGATTGACCAAGTTCCCATTCTTCTTGATAATAATCCGCTTTCCCCGTATAACCTTTTGGGGTTTTATTGCAGGAAGCTAAGCCCAACAACATACCCAAGGAACACATACAAAGCAACACGATTTTCCAAATTCTTTTTGCCATAAAGTTTCTCCTATTATGCATGCGGCAACACGTATACCGCGTGACCGTTTTTTAAGGTAACGGTATAAGTGCCGTTCACCAAATCTTCCGTATGCCACTCGTTTTCATCAAACACGTCCACTTTCGTCCAAGCAGAGTTGGTAAACGTAAGCGTAGACGTTTGGTCGGGTAAATCCTTGCCGAATTTCGGGCAAGTGATATTTTCCACTTCGTATAAATATTGTTCTTTTACTTTATCGTACAATTCAAACGCCATCGTCACTTCTTGATTGTTAGAAAGCTTAGCGTGTTGTAATTGTCCGCGCAACGTATGCTCTAAATGCATCGGCTTTGATTTGCACAAATTTTGCACTGCATACGTATCGTTTTTATGTTCAAAATTCAAAATAACAGGTGCAAGTTTTTGTATCATTGCATTGACCTTTTGCACACTGTAATAAAGCGGGGTGATTTCGCCGTGCATGCTCACCATTGCACAATCAGGCGCTCTAAATTCCCCATAGAAATTGATATCTCCGCCCGACCAATACGTATAATAAGCAAGTTCTTTCATCCCAAAGCCCAAAAGGGAATTGATTTGATAAAACATTTCATCTTCGTTGGGCTTTCGTTCGGCAGGTTTCCCGCCTACTGTACGCGAATACGATTGC
The DNA here is from genome assembly GCA_045632625.1 of Candidatus Scatosoma sp. Classification (GTDB taxonomy): domain Bacteria; phylum Bacillota; class Clostridia; order Christensenellales; family Borkfalkiaceae; genus Scatosoma. The sequence continues at coordinate 2,536 of JAZQWZ010000017.1, forward strand.
GCCACCGTCATCAGCTTAATCCCGCGTTCCTTGGCAATTTGCGTCATAATTTGATACGCCAAGAAATGGTAGCGATACAGCCCTTCGCTTTCGCCTGAGTACATGCCGTATTGATCCATCATTAAATAATCCGCGCCCGTTTCGTCCAAAAACGCTTCCAAATAGCGTTTATAACAATCGGTAAAACGGCTTTTATCATCATAAGGGGCGTATATCGAGTTATTAAAGCTAAAAAACATCCCCATCAAATTGCATTGTATAAACACGTGCGGATGCACACGCTTAATCGAACGATACAGCTGCCCGTATGATTTTAACATGGCGAACCGCGGTTCGTCTTTAAGTTGCACCCCGTAAAATGCAGGATGATTGATATAGGCGGACATACGTTCTTTGACAAACGCGTCCAAATCTTTTTCCGTGGAAAATCGCTTGTCTTCGCCGATTAAGCCGTCTTTATCCAGCTTCATATTTAATAAGCCAAGGTCGGTAAGGATAACTTTTTTTATCCCCGCCTCATACGCCCTATCCAAAATGAGCTTTGCACCGCTTTCTTCAAAGGGTTCGTCCCCATAAGCACCGCCGTGTTGCCCAAACAACACGTTAAACCCGCAGTTTTGATATTCTTGATATCTTTCCACCGTGCGGAATTCCCTGTTTTTAATATACAGTTCTTGATCGTTTACCACAAGCCGTGGCCCTGCCGGGGGTGCGTACGCATATAAATTCATCGACAAACCTTTGGTGTCGTCGTTTTGATAATACGCTTGATATACGTTCTTCATTGTATCTCCTTGGCTTTGGCAATTTGCCATACCTTTCGTCGATCCACTTAAACTTTCTCACTTTTAGAAAACTTGGTCGCATAGACCACAAAAACCGACGATATTCAAATCCATACCACCAAGCCCAAAATCTTATTCTCTCATTATTATTTTTCTCTTTGCCTGCCGCCTTGCGACAGCAGGCAAAGAATAACTACTTGTTGCTTACGCCTTCACAATAGTAAAGTCGTCCATGTAGAACCAACCGCCTTTCGTTTGCGTTTCATCCGCTCTCGTCGTGCCTACCATGATATGAATAGCACCCGAGCTTTGCAACGCATCCAATTTTTCTTGCGTGTCCACTACAAACGTAATTTCCGTCCAAGTATTCAACGCAAAGTTGAATTCACTCTTGAGCTCCATCTTCGTCGAAGTACCTACGCCCGAAGTTGCGCCCGTAACGTTGGTGTTGGAGGTAGCTACGTACATTCTGAACTTAAACGAATCGCCAACTGCAAGTCCGCTAAAGAATCTTTTACCAAGCGTCACTTTAATAATAGGGTTAACGGTCTTTTTGTTTGCGCCAACTGCGAACGTTTTGTTATTTGCATCCGTCGGGTCAAGTTTAATATAGCCAGCACCGCTGCCATACGGGAACGTCCAAGTCACTTCCGAGGTGCTCGAGGTGTCATTTGGCGAAACGGTGTACGATTCAAACGTACCGTCAAATAATTGAGATTGCACCACAGCCAAATCGTCGATATAGAACGTACCGCCTTTGAGTTGCGTACCATCCGCTCTATCCGTACCTACCATGATATGAAGTTCTTTCTTTTCTTTCAACGTTTGCAACGCAGTTTCCGAAACTTGCACTTTAAAGTTCGTCCAAGTATTCAAAGCGAAGCTGAATTCACCCTTCAAATTCATCGAAGTCGAAGTACCTACGCCCGAACGTACTTTTGTAACGTTTGTGTTGCTGCTGAAACCATACATTCTAAACGTAATATAGTCGCCGGGATATATGTCGTTGATAAACTTATCGTTCAACTTAATAGCAACGATAGGGTTATCATTCTTATTGTTTGCACCAACTTTCAATACTTGGTTGGTAGGATCCGTCTCATCTTTGGAAATATAAACACCGCCACTGCTATACGAGAATCTATAACCATTACCAGTTAAGTTTTGATCCAAATCGGTGTACGATTCAAACGTACCGTCGAAATAGCTATCCACAGCTACTGCGCACGTTGCCGATTTATTGCCCATTTGCGCCGTAATGTTTACCGTACCTGCTTTTAATGCCGTTACCTTACCCGTGTTATCTACGGTTGCAACTTCGGTGTTATCCGACGTCCAAACCACTTTATAATCAGCAGGAGCAACCGTTGCGGTAAGTTGTACGCTTTCACTTACCACCATAGCTACCGATGCTTTGTTAAGCGTGATACTTTCCACGTCGGTTACGTATACGTTCAACGCATCTTCCATTGCGTTTTTGCTGTTCATAACTTCACTTGCCGTTTTTGCAATGCTAGACGTTACAGCCGCCGTTTCATATTCAACGCCGTTAATCGTTGCAAATGCTTGTGCCGTGATTTCCGTTGCATAATCAGCAGCAGGAATACCCAAAAGTACCGTATTCCAGCCATAGCCTTGGTTAAGGCTTTCAGGACGCCATACCGTTGCGAGTACAGTAGAAGTTACGCTTTGGCCTGCATAAGTACCACTCTTCGGCGTCAACGTTACTTTCGTGTACGCGTTGGTTACCGTTGCGCCCGTGGGCACGTCCACCTTAAAACGCAAACCACTGTCTACGCCTTCTTTTGTGGTATCGTCATAACGCACCGACGTTGCCGTAATTGCAAAACCGCTGTAATTTTCCGCTGCATCCGCTTGCACGTTTGCCGCGCCAACGCCTGCACAAAGAGCCGCCGCAAAAGCCAAAGATGCTACCAAAGTAAGATTCTTTCTCATTTCCAGTTGCCCTCCTTACCCGTAGGTGCTTGACCAGGGAACCATACGCCGTTGTCCCCTTCTTTCGAATCCATAAAGTCTGCCGAAGCCGTTAACACGTCTTCATCTTCAAGGATAAGCATTTTGAGTTCTAAAGTTACATACTTTTTCATTTACTTATATCCTCCTTGATATAAATTTTTTATTTTTTATTTTTTCTCCGTTTGCACGGATATTTACTTAATCGTTCCTCTTCTTTTTAACGCATATCCCGCCTACTGCGTTTCGACTTTTTTTAAGCCACACGCATGAAACGCGGTAGGCGTTTGATATGCTCAAAGAAGGATATATAAGCGTTATAAAACGCTCAATTTTAGACTCTCGGCTAAATATGATGAGAAACCAATTTTATTTTTGCAATTCGTTTACCAAATACATATAAACGCCTGCCGTCCACCCCATCATGGTGTGGTGCACCATAGCTTCGTCGCACGTGCGGTCGTTACCTTCCACTACGTTGTATTTTTCCCACAAATCGCCCGTTTTCTCGAACACGTCTTCGCAAAGCGACGTGTATTTTTCCGCTACCGCTTGCGCCTGCTCGGTTAAACCGTAATTTTTCAACGCTTTATACGCTATGTATTGATTAGGCGCCCAACCGCTGGGATACGCCCATTGATATTCGCCGTAATACTTATCCGTGCACGCAACGCCGTATTCTTTCACAAAATATGCGTATGCGTTTTGCAAACCATTGATTTTTTCTTTATCGGCAAGCCCTACAAAGTACGGATGGAATGCCGCCGCCGACTTGCAGGTGAATTGTTTGCCCGTTACGAAATTATAATCAAAATACAGCTGTTCTTGTTCGTTCCATAAATATTTTTCTATCAGCTGTTTACGGGTATTTGCCTTTTTCGCATAATCGGTATCGTCTGCGATTGCAAACTTTTCTTTAAGCGTTGCCAAATAGCGTTCATAGAAATACAAATTGCAATTCAAATCAATCGGGCAAGCGTTTTGACAAGCCAAATCAAATCTCGGGCAACAATCCCAGCCAGATTCGAAGATAGAATAGAAATGCTTACCAAGTTCCACGTAATCCCCATCATATTCGGTTAAACCAAGGCGTTTTAATCCATCCGCAGCAGTCCCGCGATAATGTTCTTCCATTATACCGTTATCCGCATAACAATTTAAGCCTATCGGAGTGATACGGTTTTTCATCCACCACTCGTATTCGGTTTTTATCACTTCGTACTGCGCTTGCAACCACGTATCGTCCTGTGTGATATCGTAAATATCTTTGACGACAAGCGCAAAATACGGTTGTTGCGTACGGTTTAACATACCGTTTCTTGTTGCATTTGGGAAAAAACCGATTTTCTTAATGACGTACGCCATATTTTCACAGTTGTTGATTGCCTGCTCCGTTAAACCGCTTGCAAACAAACCTACGTTTGTGAAATAGGTATCCCAGTAATACATTTCTTGAAAATGATCTTTTACGGACGGTACGGTGAAGGGCTTGGGCAACGGAATAATTTTTCCATCGTCCACCTTCGCTTCACGGATCGTTTTTGGCCAAGTTTTTATGATAAATTCTTGTAAGTGCATCTCTCTCTATCCCCAAATCCCAAAACGGGACATTACCTCATTGTTCCTTTACATTATATCATAGCAATTTGCATATTGTAATTTCATATTGTAATGAGTTTATATCAAAATATACGATATTCGGCAAAAACGCGCGCAAAAGCAAAAAAAAATGGCATACAACCCTGCCGTAACGCCTTTCCGTTTTGCCTGTAGATTGTATGCCAAAATATTCTATTTTGTTTTTCTTAATCGTTATCTGCGCGGAGTTTTTTGATATACCTTTTTGTATGCCCGATAAAAGGTCATCATACTGTTAAATCCGCACTCTGCCGCCACTTCGTCCACCGAAACGTTTGCGTCTTTTGTCAAGCGGTTATGCGCATATCGAACACGCAAACGATTGACAAAATCCGGCCACGGCTCACCGATTACTTTTTTCAACAGCGTCGTTAAATACCCACGCGAATAATTAAACTTTTGCGACAATTCTTCAATGGAACAATTTTCCTTGTAATGATGGTCAACGTATTGCAAAATTTGGCTTGCAATTTCCACTTGCTTGCTCGCTTCCGCTTTTTCAACCAAAGTTACTTTATCCGCTATCCTTGCAAACAATATACCTACGATACCACGCAAAGAAACCCTGTAATTTAATGTATCATTATGCGCATAGGAAAACAATTTGTACAAAGTTTCTAAAAATTCGTAATTATCAAAATGAAAGAAGTTGGGGAAGATTTTGCCGTTATGCATTTCAAAAAAATGCCCGCAATATTCCTTGCCTATGACAAACACGAACACCGAAGTGTTTTCGTCTTCGGGTATATAAGAATGCGCTGCAAAAGGTTCGCAAAAACACGCTTCCCCTTCTTCCAAAGTACGCGTTTCACCATTTATGGTGACCCTTTGCTTGCCCTTTTCGGCAAATAAAATTTCAACAGCGCCATGAAAGTGTGCGGGTGTTGTCCAACCTTTTCGATGCACAAAATAACAAAAATCTTTTTGTTCTACAAACGTATCGTAATAACTCATAGACTACCCCTTGTATCATATTATACAGTATTTTCAAAAAAAATCAATATCATTTTTTTATGTATCTGTATCAAAAAGTAATATTTTTAGCTTTTTTTAGAGTAAAAAATTATCACTACACCTTTGAAAATATAGCATAATCGGCAACGTTTTCCACTAAAAACGTTGCCGATTTGAATGTAAATTATACCTGATTTTATTCTTCTTTCCAAAGCAAATCGCCTTGTCC
>JAZQWZ010000018.1:0-6877 GCA_045632625.1 Candidatus Scatosoma sp.
CGACGGACGATATTATCAGCGAAGTTTCCGCGGTAAACGGGTATTTGAATTTTAAAATCAATAAAAACGCGTTTGTCAAAGCAACGCTTGACAAAATTTTAACGCAACATGACGCGTACGGCGCGAGCGACGAGGGGACAGGTAAAACCGTTTGTATCGATTATTCGTCCATTAATATCGCAAAACCGTTCCACATTGGGCATTTGTCTACGACGGTGCTTGGCGGTGCGCTGTATAGAATTTTCAATTTCTTGGGCTATAAAACGGTGGGTATTAACCACTTGGGCGATTACGGTACGCAGTTTGGTAAATTGATTTCCGCGTTTAAGCGCTGGGGTGACAAGGACGTTATCGAAAAGGGCGGTATTCGCGCGTTGAATGAATTATACGTGCGTTTCCATAGAGAAGCGGAAGAACACCCCGAATACGACGACGAAGCGCGTGCATATTTCAAGCAAATCGAACAGGGCGACGAAGAATGTCAAAAACTTTTTAAATGGTTTAAGGAGCTCACCTTAAAGGACGTACAAAAAATTTACGATATGCTGGATATCCATTTCGATTCGTACGCAGGGGAAAGTTTTTTCTCGGACAAAATGGGACCTGTGGTAGACGAATTAAAGCAAAAGGGCTTATTACAAGAAAGCCGTGGGGCGCAGGTAGTGGATTTGGAAGCATACGGCATGCCCCCTTGTATGATTTTGAAATCGGACGGCAGCTCTTTGTACGCAACCCGCGATATGGCGGCGGCTACGTATAGAAAAAGGGAATACGATTTCTATAAATGCTTATACGTCGTTGCATACCAACAAAATTTGCATTTTAAGCAATTTTTCAAAGTGCTGGAATTGATGGGCAAGGACTGGGCGAAAGACTTGGTGCACGTGGCGTACGGTATGGTGTCCTTGGAAGAAGGCACGATGTCCACGCGTAAAGGCAACGTAGTATTTTTGGAAGACGTTATCAATAAATGTATTGAAAAAGCGTATAAGATTATCGACGAAAAGAACCCCGATTTGGAAAACAAGCAAGACGTAGCGCAAAAGGTGGGCGTTGGCGCGGTTATCTTCGGGGCGCTTTATAACAATAAGATTAAGGATATCGTTTTCTCATACGATAAAGTGCTTACTTTCGACGGTGAAACGAGTGTGTATGTGCAATACACTTGTGCGCGCGCGAAATCGGTATTGCAAAAGGGCGGTGTACCTACTGCATACGAAATTCCTACGTTAAGCACGGAAGAAATCGATTTGGTAAAAGCGCTGTCGGTATTTCCTGAAACAGTACGCGCGGCGGCGGAAAAATACGAACCGTCCTTGATTGCGCGTTTTGCGGTGGACGTAGCGCAAAAGTTCAACAAATTCTATTTCGATTGCAAAATTTTGGCGGCGGAAGACGAAAAGACGAAAACCTTCCGTTTGGCATTGACCAACGCAACGTTGCAAGCATTGAAAAATGCGTTTGCGCTCCTTGGTATCGGTATCCCCGATAAAATGTAAAAAACAAAAAACAAACAAGTCAAGCATTGTATTTGCTTGGCTTGTTTTCTTTTTCAAAGGCTATAAAAAAATTATCAAAATTTTTTTCTTCCAAACAGTTCCATTTTTGTAAAAAATATGGTATGATTAAATGAGTGCGTTGGGAGAGTGGGTATGTCAGAAAAAAATTCCTACGAAAATTTAATCGAGCGTATTAACCCGAAAAAAAGCGGCGACCACGAATGGTTTTTATCGCTTTTAGACGAAGAAACGCAAAAAGAGTATGAAGACGAGCATATGGCGGCGGTGATGCAAATGTTGCGCATTGCTCGTATTCGCACGCATAAACGCGCTATATTAGAAGCGCAAGCGGAAATTAGGCGTTTGGAAAAGGAAGAAAACAGTGCGGAAAATTATCGCGCAATTCGCGAACTTTTAGCGGAAATTAAAAGGCAAGAAGAAAAAATCGAGCAATATCACCCGTTTTTTGACGAGCCGTACTTTGCGCGTATGGATTTGGTGGACAACGTGGAGGGGTATAACAGCTATTATATCGGTAAAAAAGGCGACGTAAAGCTGGAAATTGTCGACTGGCGTGCGCCGCTTGCAAGGCGGTATTATCAAAAAAGCTGCTCTACCTTTAAAATTAACGAATATGAATTTAAAACGATTTTACGCCGTGCTATTCGCGCGTCCAAAGGCAAAGTTTTGGCTTTTAAGGACGAATATTTGTCCTTGCGCGATTATTTAAGTGCGGAAGAAATCAAGGACCGCGACGAAGATAACGTGCTGGATCCGTTCTTGAAAGAAATTATTAAAAACCGCAAGGACGAGGCGGCGGTTAGAGATATTATCGAAACCATTCAAGAACTGCAATATGAAATGATTACGTTGCCTGAAAAAACGAATTTTGTCTTGCAGGGGTGCGCGGGCAGTGGCAAAACAATGGTAATGCTGCATAGATTAAGTTACTTGATGTATAACAACGAAGACATTAAGCCGCGCGACGTACTCGTGATTACGCCCAGTCAATCGTTTAACGCTTTTATTGACGAGTTGGCGCAAATTTTGGACTTAGAGCGCGTCAAAACCTTGACCGTGCAGGAGTATTTCTTGCAAGTTCTTAAAAACGAAAAAATTGATATTGCGGATAAAATTGACGAAACGCAAACGGAGAATAAAGAATATTTAAAATACGTATATTCACCCAAATTCGTTGCGGATATTCAAAAGAAGATGAGCAAAGCGTACAACGATTTATACGGCTTGTTTATCGGGGAAGAATGCAAAGATTTTATCGATACGATATTGCGTAACTGTAACGCGCAAATTTTAGCGTATGAAGGCGTAAAAAACGCGTCTATGCGCGTGCGCCGCGCTGTGCTTGGCGAAATGAAAGAACGTAAGGAAGGCGGTTTGTATTATACACGTCCGTTCCGCTATTTGATGAACGCCATTTTAGATATACAGGACTTTTTAGGCGGTACGCTTACAAGCGAACGCGCGAAATCGCCCGATTATTTCTATCGCCAGCTTATGTCTTTTTATAAGAGTGGATATTTGGCGGTAAACAAAACGGAAGCGGTTACGCAGGAAGCCTTAAACGATTTGGCTCAGTTGAAAACGTCGCTGGAACAGGAAATTCGTGATTTAAAACGCTTTAAGCAAAAGGTTGGCGACGTAGACGTGTATATGTACGCGGATAGAATAGCGCGCCGAAAGGAAATCATAGAAGAAATTGACAAAGTAGCGCAAAAGGTGGAAATTATCGCTGAAGGTATTACGGCGTTTGCGGAATTTTTCACATTCTTGCGCGGGGAAAAGGAATTTGTGCTCATAGGCGGCAGTGACGCGTTTATCGACGTCGTGCGGTATTTCTATCGTGAAACGGTAAAGAAATATAAGCTTGCTTACGGTATGAATTCAAATAAATTATATAAATCGGACGCGTACGCGTTGTGCGTAATATGCGCACAAATTGCGCAGCGGCTCACGCCGGCATATTCCTACGTGTTCGTAGATGAGGCACAGGATATATCCGCTTGCGAATACGCTTTGCTTAGAAAAATCAATCAAAAAGCGGCGTTTAACGTATTTGGCGACGTGGCGCAAAATGTAACGGCTTGGCGCGGTGTGGAAAACTGGGAAAAGGCGTTCCCTGATTTTTCCGTGTACAGCTTAACGCAAAATTATCGTAATACCAACCAAATTGTTGATTTTGTGTCCAACAGATTAGGTTTAAATATGCAATCGGTGGGCTACGACGGTCCGGATGTGGAACATATCACTTTGCGGCATATTCATGGTTTTTTCAAAGAGAAAAAAGGGTTAAAAGCGATTATATGCGCTGATGCAAAAAAAGCGGAAATTATCAAGAAATCCTATCAAGACGTATCGTTGAAAAAGACGATTTCCCGTTCAAAAATCAACGTAATGAACGTTTATGAAAGTAAGGGGCTGGAATTTTCTTCTGTGGTAGTAGTGGAAGACGGCTTGTCTGATGCAGAACTTTATATCGCCTACACACGTGCATTGAAAACGCTTGCGGTAATTGATAAATAATTAAGGTAAGGGGATTATGAAAAAAGAGATATTTTTGGTGGACGCCGACGATACCGTGCTCAATTTTCACGGTGTTAGCGAAAAAGCGTTGAAATATGCGTTTGAACAAAGCGGCGAGGTTTGGAAAGAAGAATATTTGCCGAAGTTCCGTGCGTTTAACGCTAAGCTTTGGGAAGCGTTAGAGCGCAAGGAATTAACGCGTGACGAACTGATGGATACTCGTTTTTGCTTGTTTATGAAACATATCGCTTTGCCACAGGTAGACGGTAAGGCGTTTAATCGTTTGTTTTTGGATTTTCTTGCAAATAATCCCATGTTTATGGACGGCGCACAAGGCTTTTTGCAAACGCTGAAAACGATGGGCAGAGTATATATAGTAACCAACGGCACGGCTTGGATACAAAAACGCCGCTTTACCATTTGCAATTTGTATGCGCACGCGGACGATGTGTTTGTTTCCGAGCTTATCGGTGCGGATAAACCTGATAAACGCTATACGGAGTACGTTATCCGCCATATCGACGGTTTTGAAAGAGAAAAAGCGGTGTGGATAGGTGACAGTTTATCGGCGGATATTAAGGCCGCAAATGAGGCTGGGATTGCAAGTATTTGGTTTAATCCTGCAAAGAAACCGGTAAGTAGAGTAGCACACCCCGATTATATTGCGCACGATTTTGAGGACGCTTTAAAAATTTTGCGAAATGAGAACGAAAAAAATTCGTCAAACATTTGAAAAATTTGTAAAAATGTGGTATAATCATATAGAATGGCATATTTTAGTGTTATTTTTTTGATAAATTTTTAAAATAAATAGACGCGGTTATCAACGCGGTTGAGGATAAAATGGCAAAAGAGCAAAATAACGAAACGAAAAAGAACAATGATTACAGCGCGAAAAACCTGGAAGTGTTGGAAGGGCTTGACGCTGTCCGTAAACGTCCTGGTATGTATATCGGATCGACGGGCATTAAAGGGCTTCACCACATTCTTTGGGAAATTGTGGACAATGCAATCGATGAAGCGGCAAATGGATTTGCCAACAAAGTTAAGGTTACCTTACACGCCGACGGCAGTGCGTCGGTCGAAGATAACGGACGCGGTATTCCTACCGATATTCACCCGAAAGAAAAAGTTTCGGGTGTTCAGCTTGTTTTCACGAAATTGCATGCAGGCGGTAAATTTGGACAAGGTAACTATGAATATTCCGGTGGTTTGCACGGCGTAGGTGCGTCCGTTACCAACGCGCTTTCCGAATGGTTAAACGTAGAAATTTATAGAAATAAACGCATCTATAAAATGAGTTTCCATTCTTCCTATAATGCACGAAAGAAAAAGGTGGAATCGGGTATTCCCGACGGGCCTTTGGAAGATACGGGGATTAGAACCAACCGTCAGGGGACTTTTGTACATTTCAAACCGGATGCAACGGTATTTTCGGAAACTGATTTCGATTTGGATACGGTAGAAGAAAGATTGATGCAACTCGCCTTTTTAAATAAAGGTGTTGAAATTACGCTTATCGACGAACGCATTTCCATGGCGGAAGCAAAGCGCACGCGCATGATGTTTGCGGAAAACGCGGAAGACGAAGAAACGGATGCGCAAGAAGAAAGCGTTGATACAGTAGAAGAAACGCCCGTAGAAACTAACGAAGAACAGCCGTATGATTTGTTTGCGTTTGCAAAAGAAGATAGTGCGCCGCAACAATCGCTTTTTGACGAAGTGGACGAGCTGGCTTTGGAGAGCGAACCGTACCGCGTTGTGTTCAAATTTGACGGCGGTATTTCCGATTACGTAAAGAGCTTAAACGAAGATGAGAAAAAGCTGTACACGCAGCCTATATATTATTCGACGATTAAAAACGACGTACAGGTAGAGTTTGCCATTCAGCATTATCACGGCTACCGTGAAAAAATGTTCTCGTTTGTAAACAACATTCCCACCCCAGAAGGCGGTTATCACGAAGCAGGTTTCCATTCGGGGTTGACGAAAGTGCTCAACGATTTTGCGCGTAGTAACGGTTTCCTGAAAGAAAAGGACGCAAACTTCCAAGGCGACGACTTTGGCGAAGGCTTATCGGTCGTGCTTTCCGTAAAAATCGGTACGGTACAATTTGAAGGGCAAACGAAAACTAAGCTTGGTAATACGGAAGCGCGTCCAGCGGTGGAAAGTGCGGTAATCGAAGGCTTTAACGCGTTTAAAAATATCCGTGGTTATAAAAAGACCATGGAAGAAATTATCAAAAAAGCGCAAGGTGCGGCAAAATCGCGCATCGCCGCTAAGGAAGCCAAGGACAACGTGCGTAAAGCCAAAAAAATTGACGGCTTGACGCTTATCGGTAAGCTTGCGGGCTGTTCAGGCAGAAAACCCGAACTCAACGAAATTTTCATTGTAGAGGGCGACTCCGCAGGCGGTACGGCAAAACAAGCGCGCGTAAGACAAACACAGTCCATTTTGCCTTTGCGCGGTAAGCCGCTGAACGTAGAAAAGAAGCGTTTGGCGCAAATCCTTGAAAACGAAGAAATTCGTACGATTATCAGTGCGATCGGCGCTGGTATTGATCCTGATTTCAAACTTGATAAAATCAATTATCATAAAGTAATCATCTTATCGGATGCCGACCAAGACGGTATGCATATTCGGTGCATTTTGCTCACGTTCTTCTTCCGTTATATGCGTCCGCTTGTCAATGCGGGACACGTGTATATCGGTATGCCGCCTTTGTATAAGGTGCATAAGGGCGATAAGGTAGAATACGCGTACGACGATAAGGAACTCAATGAAAAGATAGAAAAAATCGGCAAGGGTTATCAGTTGCAACGCTATAAAGGTTTGGG
>JAZQWZ010000019.1:0-23386 GCA_045632625.1 Candidatus Scatosoma sp.
AATCGATACGATTGCGCACGGTTTGACGTGCGATAAAGAACCCGAAGGCACGCCCGATATGGCACATTACGACAGTGCAAGCCAAATCAAGCTTGGGCATCTTTTCGCGGAAGAAGTTTGCAAGTTCCTATAAATACGCTTTCCGTCTATACAGAAATGCAAGCGTTTGGATTGTTACAGTTACCCACCGTTAAAAAAGCATAACACAAAAGGACAAGAGCAAACACTCTTGTCCTTTTTCTATGTAACGTCGGTTTTTACTTGTTTATTTATAGAAGCGGAGCGAAAATTCTTATGATGGAACGAATACATCCTTTCCATAAATTTACTTTACTATTTCCAGGCTGTATATAAATGCTTTTTCCGATGGTATCCAGTATATCTGCTTTGATGTCCGCAAGACAATCGGTTTTATACATCCAAACGCCGTTTTCAAAGTGATGCACAAGCGAGCGATAATCCATATTTATCGTACCAACCATGCCGATTTCGTCATCTACAAGATAGCATTTTGCGTGAACAAACCCTTTTTCGTATTCGTAAATTTTTACGCCTGCTTTCATCAGCCTTTCATAAAAAGTTTTCGTCATTTCAAAGACGATTTTCTTGTCGGGAATATGGGGAACGATAATACGAACGTCAACACCTTTCATTGCAGAGTTTTCGATTGCTAAGCACATATCATTGTCGATAATCAAATACGGCGTCATAATATAGGCATATTTTTTAGCGTTTGAAAGCATATCCACGATTAAACTTTGGGCAACTCTACGTTTATAAATAGGTGCAGGTCCGTCCCCGAAAGGCACTAAAAATCCCTTTTCCGTTATATTCGTGCGGGGGAATAAAACGTCGTTTGGAAGATTATTGGGCATTTCTTTTAAGTTGATACCGTAATCAATTAAAAATAGTTTCGTAAGCTCGTAAACGGCTTCGCCTTCTAAGCGAACGCCCACGTCTTTCCAGTGTCCGTACTTTTCAATTTTATTGATATATTCGTCTGCAATATTTACGCCGCCCGTATAGCCGATTTTGCCGTCGATAACCATAATTTTTCGGTGCGAGCGATTATTAAATTCGTTGTCCGCTTGTCCTTTTAAGCGCGAAAACGGCGTTGCTTTGATTGCAAACCCCTTAAGTTGTTTTGCATAATTACCGGGAAGCGTATTCATACAACCAACGTCGTCAAATACCACGCGAACGTCAAGCCCGTTTTTTGCTTTTTCTTTTAAAATCTCTAAAATGCAATCCCAAAATTCGCCGTGTTCGATAATAAAGTATTCTAAATAGATAAACTTTTCGGCACTTTGTAAATCCACAAGCATACTTTGCCACATCTCTTCGCCGAGCGAAAAGTACTTTTGCTTCGTATTTTTAAAAAGATTGCTGTAAGAAAGCGCGCAAAGAAGTTTTGCTTGATTATGGGCAGTAGCATTATCTTGGGCTAAAAGAGCAAAATTTTCCTTGGTTTGCTGTGGATATTTTACACTGTATAAATTTTCTAATCGCCGAATAAACTTCTTCTTTAATTTTCTTGAATAGAAAATAAAATACAGCATAAAGCCCGCTATCGGCAAAATTAGAACAAACAAAAGCCACGGGATTTTATATTCGGGGTTATCGTTCGATGCAATGATTGCTATAACGCAAGCAATCTCCGTAGCAAGCGCCGCCAAATAAAAATACGGAACGAAATAGCAAAGCGCACCTACAATACCGATGATAGCAAGCACTTCAAATATCGTGATTAGCACGGCAAGAATATATCGAACGGGTATGTAACTATATTGCCGTTCAAGGATTTTTCCGTTTGCGTTTATCGTATATTTTCTTTTCATAAGCACTCCTAAAAGGCTAAAAACCCGACGGAAAAGTCGGGTTTTTAAGTTTAGTTTTCGCCTTTTGCTTTTTTAACACGCTCGTCGGCGATCGCCTTTCTTTCATTTGCTTTTTCAATTTGCTTTTCGCGTTCTTCTTGCATTTTTGCTTGACGAGCCTTAGGGCTCATTTTTGCTTCTTCCCATTGCGCTTTTGCTTCTGCCTTTGCAGCGGCAAAATTCGCCTTATCTACTTCGTGTTGTGCTTTCGTGCTTGCCTTCATATCGGCAAATGCGTTCTTAAAAAATTGCTTAATTCCCATAATTAAAAGCTCCTTAAAATATTATTTTACTTGTTTAATAAGCTGTCGGACAGTTCAAAAATTTGCTTTGCATATTTGTTTTTTCTTCTCTTTAATATTGCCTTAAAAATAGGATACGTGGTAAGTGTAAGCGCAATCCCAACAAGCCCAACGCCAATACCAAGTGCCATACTATTACCGATTACTTTCATTGCCAAACACATACCCGTGCCAAGCACCAAAGAAGAAAGGGACCCGTAAACGTACGCAAAAATTTGCGCAGGGCGTTTTACCTTTTTATCAAGTTCTTTTAATTCATCAAATTTGGTAATTTCCTTTTCCGTATAACTTGCACGGATTCTTTCAATCGTTTTCATTTCAGTTGTCATAATTTTATCTCCTTGTTTTGTTTGATTTTGTACTCATATTATACACATACGATGTTTAACTTTCGCTAAAATTTTGTAAGCGGTTTGAAAAGGTTTTGTAAACGTTTTGTAAATATCGGCTTTTTATCAAAAATCGGACGTTTACACGCCCGATTTTCTTACACTAAACTTGTTTTTTAAGTATTAAATTACGCATTTCGTCCATCTCTAATTTCTTAATGAAATGTAAAAGCGGCTACGCTTTTCTACGCAACCGCTTTATTTGCTTATTATATTTACTTTTCGCTTTCGTTTAAGAGTTCTTCGGAAAGGCGTAAAATTTCTTCGCCGTATTTTGCTTTGCCTTTGTTTAATGTTAATTTGTAAACGGGATAAGCGATAGACATAGGAACGCTACCGATAACCATAAGCACTATACCCCAAAGCCAAATGCTCCACTCTAAAATCATCGTAAGTCCAAGCCCTAAAACAAGCGTACCCACAACGCCTAAACAAAGCGACCAAACGATTGCCGTGTTTTTCACAAGGGCATCCAAACGGCGCAGTCTATCCATTTTGCTTTCCACGTGTTCTTGCGGAAGGTATTGACGGCGAATACTATCGATTTCTTTTCTTTCTTCTTGCGAAGGCGCAGTATATTTAAAATTAAATTGATTGTTCATTTGTACTATATTCCTTTTGTAATTCTTTTATTTTTTTATTTGCTGATAGTATCATATAAATTCCGATTGAGACGGAAAGAACGCTAACGGCAACGCCTGTAAGCGTGTTGAACAGAGAAATATCCACGTTGTCCGTGCTGAACATAGTAAGCAATGCCGTTTGCAAAGCAAGTATGGATACGAGTGCGTCTACCAGATTTATATTTCTAATCGCCCTTACCGTTAAATCGTCTTGTTTATGCGCTCTTATAAAACTGATAATCGATATCGTGATTTTATAAAACGCATAGGCGGCATAGGCAAAAATCGTCCAACCGATATAGCTAAAGTGTTCACCGCTAAATATCATTTGCACAATCGCAGACGACAGCGCAATATTTAAGATAAGCGTAATAATACCGCTATTTCTATACACTTTTGCCTTACTATACTCATCGTTTTGAATTTTTTTGCCTATTCTCTTTTTATGATAACCAAGTACACCGCCACGTAAAAATGCAAGCGCGATATAAAATCCTGCCAGCGCGCCGTACCAAATGGAACGGTTTGCAATACCCATGTATGCGTTGAACCCACTAAACAGCAAGCTCATTGTAAAAGAGCCGATTGCAAAAATTACTGTTCTAAACCCAAAGTTTCTAAAAAGCAAATGGGTAAATTCGTGTTTTTCCATCCACGATATCATTCCGCTTTTCATCTTTGGAAAGAGCGGGATGATTAAATAAACGCTATACGTAAGGGATACACCTGCTACTCCGAAAAGAATATAGGCAATGATCGAGGCCGCACCGTTTTCCAAACCAAGCCCCACCATAACAAGGGAAAGCACTGCGCTTAAAATCGTTACAATAAAGGTTAACGCTTGAACCCAAGCAGGCGGATTTAATATCTTTTTCCAAAGAGAACGAAAATCAATCCTCATAAACAACGTCCTTTAATAAAATGGTAAAAGTACTTCCTTTGTTTACTTCGCTTTGCACAGCGATTTCTCCGCCTAAAATATCAATTACCTTTTTTACGAGCGCAAGCCCAAGTCCGTTTCCCTGCGTAGAATGCGACGTATCGCCTTGATAAAATTTTTCAAAGATTTTCGCGCCCGTTTCGCTCGTCATACCACAGCCCGTATCGATTACTTTAATTTCCACGTTTTTATCTTTACGTTTAAGCGTTATATCAATCTTTCCACCGCTTGAAGTAAATTTAATGGCATTAGAAATTAAATTATTCCAAACGATTTCAAGTAGGCTCTTTGAAGAAAATATCGTAACGTCATCAAAATCGCAATTAAGTTCAAGATTTTTCTTTTCGATCATTGTTTCAAATTCAACAACGTTTTCAGCCAAAGCTTCCGTTAAGTTGAACGCTTCGTGCTTTTCTTGAATTTCTTGATTTTCAAGTTTGTTAAGCTTTAAGATGTTCGTAATCAAATCGGTAATGCGCTTTGATGCAGCAATGAGCGTTTTTGAGTAGTTCTTTCTCGTTTCACTATCAAGCGTTTCGTCTTGAAGTAAGGTTGAGTAGTTTTGTATAACGGCAAGTGGAGTTTTTATTTCGTGGGAAACGTTAGAGATAAAATCGGTTTTTAATACTTCATTTTTTTGAAGCTCCGTTGCCATTTTATTTAAGTTTTCCATAATCAAATCGTATTGATTATACTTTCCGTATTCGTGTGCAATTTCAAGTCGAGTAGAAAAATCGCCTTCTGCAATCTTTTCGGTAGCATCCACTATTTTTTGCGTTGGACGCTCTACCGTTATCTTTCTTCTTATCCAGTCAAATATAGTGCAAAAAGTTGCAAGAATAATTATTTCTATAAGAATAAGTATCGCTATAAGCGTAAGGTTTTCCGTTCTTTCTCTAATATAGTCGTATATGAGTATTGCCATTTGCATAATAACGGCTATAAGAATAAAAAACGAAATGGCACCTGTCCAAGTGAAACCTACGGACGCAACTTTTTTCTTTTTCATTTTAATACCACCTTATAACCAAGCCCGTGCACGGTGGCGATTTCAAACCCGTCGCAATTAGAAGTCTTTTCACGAAGTTTTGCCATATATACGTCCACCGTTCTACTTGTAGTAGAAGAATCATAGTCCCAAAACTCTGCCATAAGAGCGGAACGGGTAAACGTCTTTTTAGGGTATGACAAGAGCTTGAATAAAATATCAAACTCCCTAACGGTAAGGGAAATTTCTTCGCCGTTTAAGGTTGCGGTGCGTTCTTCAATATTCATAGAGAAGTTGCCTATCGTAATTTCTTTTTCCGTTTCAATCTTTGCTCGGCGGAGTATTGCCTTTATCGTCATCAGCAATATATCTATATCGAACGGTTTCGTCACGTACTCGTCAATACCGATATTATACCCAAGCATTTTAGACGGCTTGTCGTCCTTTGCCGTCATAAAAATAATCGGCGTGGTTTTATCGGTAGCACGAACGCTTTCGGCAAGCTCAAAGCCGTTCATTTTCGGCATCATGATATCGGTTAAAAGCAGGTCGCATTTTTCTTCGTCCATTTTTTCTAACGCTTCCAGCCCATCAAAGCACGAAATAACGTCGTAACCTGCGTTACGAAGACTTGACGAAACAAAGCGATTTAAGTCCATATCATCTTCAACAACGAATATTTTTATCATAAAATGCTCCTTTTATGATTATTATAGCCCTTTTATTATAACAAATTGTTAGGGAAATGTTAAGAATTTGTAAAAGTTAAAACGAAAATAGATTTTATAAAAGAAAAAAACTTGGATTTAGTCCAAGTTCTAATTTTCCTTTCAACTGTTTGCAAGCGTAAATTAAGGCTATCGATAAAAAACTATTTGCGCCTTAAAAGCCACACAAGGGCAATTAGGCGTGGTTTGATACAAGTGGCGTTGCCGTCAAATTCTGATTTTTTAAGCTTGTAAAAAACGTTGCATTGTTGCAAAAAAATAACGGACAGTCAATCGACTATCCGTTATTTTTGGTTGAGGCGACGGGACTTGAACCCACGACCTTTTGGTCCCTAACCAAACGCGCTACCAAGCTGCGCTACGCCTCAGTATGTAGTATGCCGCGAGCTTTTCCGCCCAACAGCATAAACTATTATACTTGCCTGACAATATTTAGTCAAGCGTTTTTTCGCTGTTTTTACAACTTTTTTTGAAAAGTTTTTCCAAATACGCTATACATGCTATCTTTACACAATTACAATACGCAAATCAACAGCTTGCACAGCTTAAATATCCACACCGCCGTAGGGAAAACGAAATAGAATGCCAACAAACCCACAGCCAAAGTAACGCCCGCCCAGGCAATCACACTTTCGCACTTTTGGAAAATTTTTGTCTTTTCGGTTACCACAAACACCAAAAGCAAGCCAAATAACGCGCCTGCAACACCCAACAACGCATACGTAGCATACGGCGATTTATACGTGAACACCACTGTGTTTTCCCCTTCCTCTAACGCTACGCACAAGAAATGCAAATCGTTATCTTCCAACGTAGCCTTTTTGCCGTTTACTGTTACTTGATAGCCCTTGGAAGCAACGAAATTCAAGAACAAATACTCGCCCTTTTCCGCAGTAGTCTGCGCCGTAATTTTACCGTCGCTAACCTGTATTTCCGCCGCCTTACCCCAAAGATATTCGCTTAATTCGCGGACGGTTTTCGGCGTAACCGCTTCACTGCTATTGCTTTGAGTAGAAGTTTGCATTTCAGCCAAGGTTTTGCCACGCAAATACTCATAAAGCGCTTGTTGGTTATATTTACGGTTGACTTCATTGTCTACGTTCGGCGCAACAAAACGGAAATTACCGCTGCTTACGCGATATGCCGACGGGAATACGATTTGGTTTTCAAACACATAAAATGCCCCTTCGTGCAAATGCTCCTGCTCGCCATTCTCGCCTTCCACATATACGGGAGAAACGTACGCGCGTTTTATAGGATCGGTTTTTAAATAGTCGCTATACGATTCGTGTACGACAAAATATTTATACCCTAAAAAGCTATCGCCAAACTCGTCGCAGCGCCCTGTTTTACTAAAATCGTGCGCGCTTTTGAGAATATTGGAACCGCCTGCATACCCAAACAAATTCATAATAGCGAAATTGTCTTTATCCGTCACCGAAGAAAAGGTGCTGAACGCGTTAAATTCCGCCACGAAAGGTGCGGGCGCAGTAAATTTATCGTTATAGTCTTTCACACGGAAATACCCATCTTCCTTTTCGTTCAACACACGAGTAATCGTCGTTAGTTGTTCTAGTTCGCTATGTTGCGTGGAGCGATTACCGATTACCAGCTGATTATTATAAAAAATAGCTTGTATAGACACGCAAAACAAGACAATGCCTGAAAGCAAGCGCATACCCAGCTTGTTTTTTGTATATAAAGTATACCCAAGCGTAAAGAGTGCCGTAATCAACGCCAACCAAACACCGATAACTTCTAATCCGCCGTACGAGTGCGCATAACGGCTTGCAAAATCACGCAAGCCCGATTTTAATTCTTCGTCCATGTTTTCGGTAATCCACAGCTCTTGAAAGTTCCCAGCCGTAATATACCACGCAAAAAACATAGCGATCATTGCGCCGAATATCGTAAAAATAATCGCCCAAACAGACAATTTTTCTTTATATTCCACTGCGGGCGCATTTTCGTTTGTTACGTACATGCCCCCATCCTTTTCCATATTTTCTTGTGTTTCCTGTGTCAAACAAACACCAACGACAGGCATTTGCGTTTGCACGTGCCAAGGCGTTTTAAGCATAGGTTCGTTGGCGTGTTCTTCTGCATAAAAATCTTGCAAACACAGGCACGCACCACCCAAATAATACATTGCGTTCAAAAAACCAAAACGAAGCGCATACGAATAATACGAGCCCATATTCATAAGAAGCATCGCCTCGTCTACAACAAGAGGGAGCATTGTCAACACGAATGCCACCAACATAAATTTTGCAAACGGCTTTTTTAAACCGTTTCTAATAAACCAAAGTATGGTCAAAATTACAAATAGCGTATCCGATAAAATATACGACCATTTAAAGAAAAGCGATTCGCTCCAACGCTTAATAAAATCTTCTTTGGAAAACTCCGCCAAATTGCCCATATTGTCTTTGGCAAATCCAAACCAGAAATTATGGAACAATCCCTCGCTGTTACGGCTACTGCGCAGATACGCCATAAACGCAGGCACAAGCAAAGGCAACGCAAACAAAATAGCTACCGCAAACGCTAGGCAAATTTTCGCCACAAACGGCATTCTTTTACCCTTTTCCTTGCACAGCAATGCGTAGGCAATCAAGATGGGGAATACCGTGAACATAGAAAAGCAGGCGATAGAAAAACAAGTATATATTTGACACGCCAGCAATAGAGAAAACGGCAAATATTTCCCCGTGCGCGCCATATGCGCAAACGCAGCCACGCAAAACGGCATATAAATCAGGAAATCCATCCAGTTGATATACGTGCAAGAAACGAACGCGTAACCGCAATATCCGTACAACACGCCAACCGCTACACACCAAAAATCGGGAATATTTTTAAACTGCTTTTTCGCAAACCAGCTACCGGCAAAAGCAATAGTTGCTGCTTTTAAGCCCATCACTACACTGCACGCGTGCGCCGCTTTACCGTCGCCAAAAATTAAAAACAAAAAGGAAAACGGACTGATAAAGAAATACAAAAACGTGCCTGTAACGTCTGCGCCGCCCATAATGGCATACGAATACGATAAAGAAGATTTACCGTCGAATACATCGAAAATATGTTCAATATACGGCACGATTTGCGCAGATAAATCGTAGCTTGCCGACGTAAATTGGTTACTAAACGGCCATACGTTATAGGCAAACAGCGCCACCGTATAAATACACAATACGAGAATGGGCGCGCAAAAAAGTACGCCGTGTTTTTTAAAGAAATCGCGTACCTGCCCTGCCCATTTTTTATTTTCTTCTTGTTTGATTACTTGTTCGTTTTGCATTTCCATACGATTATTGTACCACTTTTTCCCTGCGCTGTCAAACAAAAAAGAGAAGACGCATTATCTTCTCTCTTTTTTATTTACATTTTACGGCTATGTCACAGAAAATGGTTAGTTTAAGCTGAAATGTATTTCAGCGATTTGACGAGAAAAATACAAGAAAGACAAGTGTTTTGTGAGGGCGCATACTTGTTTACTGTATGAAACCGAGCAAAGACACGCAGTATTTCGTAGTAGTTTTCCGTCAAAAATTAACCAGGTGATGTGATAGAGCCAAATTTTAAGGTTTATTTGCTTTTAATGTATTCGTCAATCGCCTTTGCAGCCACTTTACCTGCCCCCATGGCCTTGATTACCGTTGCCGCACCCGTTGCAGCGTCGCCGCCGCAATATACGCCCTCAATAGAAGTTTTACCCACTTCGTCTACGGCGATTTCTCCCCAGCGACGTGTTTCCAAACCAGGCGTCGTTGCTTTGAGCAAGGGGTTGGGCGAAGTGCCAAGCGACATAATTACGCAATCTGCAGGAATGATAAATTCGCTGCCGGCAACCGCTTTGGGAGAACGACGTCCGCTTGCATCCGGTTCGCCAAGCTCCATCTTAATACATTCAATACCGTTTACCCAACCATAGGAAGGGTCTCTTTGATCCGTCGTTTCCGTTGCCAAAATACGCGTGGGGTTGGTAAGCAAATCGAAGATAATGCCTTCTTCCTTCGCGTGTTCGATTTCTTCACGGCGCGCAGGCAATTCTTCTTCGCCGCGACGGTAAATAATATGCACTTCCGCACCCAAGCGTTTTGCCGTTCTCGCCGCGTCCATAGCAACGTTACCGCCGCCAACGACCGCTACGCATTTACCGCGTTGAATGGGCGTGTGGCTATCTTCTCTGTACGCTTTCATCAAGTTGGAGCGCGTCAAGAATTCGTTTGCGGAATATACACCTTTCAAGCTTTCGCCAGGGATTTTCATAAATTTAGGCAAGCCAGCGCCCGAACCGATAAACACGGCGTCAAAGCCAAATTCCGTTTTCAATTCTTCAATCGTGATAACGCGGCCGATAACCATGTTGGTTTCAATTTTTACGCCCAGCGCTTTCAAGTTATCCACTTCTTTTTGTACGATGGCTTTAGGCAAACGGAATTCAGGGATACCGTACACGAGTACACCACCCGCTACGTGTAACGCTTCAAATACCGTTACGTCGTAGCCCATTTTCGCCAAATCCCCCGCACAGGTCAAACCTGCAGGGCCACTGCCGACAACCGCTACTTTATGGCCGTTGGAGGGGGCAGGTATGGGTTTATCCGTCGAATTTGCGTTATGCCAGTCGGCTACAAAGCGTTCCAAACGACCGATGCCCACTGATTCGCAACCAGCTTTAATGCCGCGCGTGCAAAGCCCTTCGCATTGCGTTTCTTGGGGACATACACGACCGCAAACCGCAGGCAAAGCGGAATCTTCCGCAATAATTTGATATGCCGCTTCAAAATCGCCTTCCGCCACTTTGGCGATAAATTCGGGAATTTTAATATTTACGGGACAGCCCGCTACGCAGGGACGCGTTTTGCAGTTTACGCAACGCTTTGCTTCGTCAATCGCCTGTTCCGCCGTGTAACCGAGCGCTACTTCTTCAAAGTTGCCGTTTCTCACAAGCGGATCTTGCGCAGGCATAGGTGTTTTTAACGGAGTCATATTAAATTTAGCCATAATTAACGCACCTCCATTTTGAACAAGTTGCAAGCATCTTCGCGTTCGTGCGTTTCAAAATCTGCATACGCGCGAGAACGGCTCATTGCTTCGTCAAAGTCAATTTCGTGACCGTCAAATTCGGGACCGTCAACACAAGCAAACTTCATTTCGCCGCCTACCGTCAAACGACATCCTCCACACATACCCGTACCGTCAATCATAATCGGGTTCATGCTGGCAATGGTTTTTACGTTATATTCTTTGGTAAGTGCGCATACAAATTTCATCATGATAAGCGGCCCGATGGTGATCACTTCGTCAAACGTTTCGCCGCTTTCCAGCATTTCTTTTAAAGGCACGCACACATTACCTTGTCTGCCGTAGCTGCCGTCATCCGTCATCATAAAGAACTTTTCACTAGCCGCTTTAAATTCGTCTTCCAAAATCACCAAATCTTTATTTCTAAAACCGATAATGGACGTAACTTGTGTGCCTTGTTCTTTCAAAGCCTGCGCTACGGGCAACGCAATGGCGCAACCAACGCCGCCGCCCACTACGCACACCTTTTTCAAACCATCCGTATGCGTCGGTCTGCCCAAGGGCCCTACGAAATCGGGAATAAAATCCCCTGCGTTTTTGTGGTTCAAGCGTTCGGTAGAACCGCCTACGATTTGGAAAATAATGGTAACCGTACCCTTTTCTCTATCGTATCCTGCAACGGTGAGAGGAATACGTTCGCCGTCTTCGTCCACGCGCAAAATGATAAATTGCCCGGGAAGCGCTTTTTTCGCAACCAACGGTGCTAAAATTTCCATTTTCGTTACCGTGGGATTGAGCGCTTGTTTACTTACAATTTGATACATGCTCTTTCTCCTTGTTTAACCTTGTATATTGTTATTTTTTCTTCTCTCGTGAGGAAAAACCGCTTTTCCCCATTTTAATACCTTTTATATTATACATTTCTTTCTTAGAAATGTCAAATTATAAACCATGCTTTTAGCCTGTTTTTAATCGCTCAATCGATAAAAATTTACTTAATTTATTTTGTTTTATATTTTTACAAAAAAATGCAAAGAAATTGTCGTTTTTAGGCTTATTTTATTTGCCTTTTATAAAATAAAAGAGTATACTATTTGGCGGATTAAAGATAAAAGAAGGTTTTTATATGCAAATGTTACTTTCGTTGTCCATCGCGCTCCTTGCAGGGTTATTGCTGTCGCGTGTGGCAAAGCTTTTGAATTTGCCTGCCGTTACCGCCTATTTGATTGCTGGTATTTTGGTAGGCCCCTATCTTCTCGGTGCATTCAAAGTTCCCGGGCTTGGGTTTATCAGCATGGAAGATTTGGACACGTACTCTATTTTATGTGACGTTGCCCTTGGCTTTATCGCCTTTTCCATCGGAAACGAATTTAGATGGTCGCAGTTGAAAAAAATCGGGAAACAAGCGACGGTTGTCGGTATTTTCCAAGCAGTGATTACTACGTTGCTCGTAGACGCGGTACTTATTTGCATTCACTTAATTATGCCTGAAAAATTCCCGTTGCCTGCGGCAATCGTACTTGGTGCAATCGCCTCGGCAACCGCACCCGCCGCAACGCTCATGGTTGTAAAGCAATATAAGGCGAAAGGGCCTTTGACGGACATGCTGTTGCCCGTAGTTGCTTTGGACGACGCCGTTGGTTTGATGCTATTCGCCGTTTCGTTCGGTGTTGCAAAAGCGTTGCTTGTAGGCGCTATCGACGTTGTTTCCGTGGTTGTTGAACCCCTTTTAGAAGTGTCGCTGTCCTTGCTTTTGGGCGCGCTGATGGGTTTCTTGTACTCGTTTACCGAACGCTTTTTCCACTCGCGCTCCAAGCGCTTATCTATCTCTGTTGCTTTCTTATTCTTGACGATTGCACTGTCCATGATGCAATTTAAAATCGGACGCGTGCACGTGTCTTTCTCGTCCTTGCTTGTTTGTATGATGCTTGGTACGGTATTTTGCAACGTTTGCGATTTCTCGGAAGAGCTGATGGCGCGTGTGGAACGTTGGAGCGCACCCCTTTTGGTCCTGTTCTTCGTGTTGAGCGGCGCGGAACTTGAACTTTCCGTATTTACCGACTGGATGATTGTGCTCATCGGCGTTGTGTATATCCTTGCGCGTTCGGCGGGTAAATACTCGGGCGCATATTTTAGCGCAAAAATTTCCAACTGTGACGAGAATATCACGAAATATTTGGGCATTACGTTGTTGCCGCAAGCAGGCGTAGCGCTGGGCATGGCAATCAAATCCATGGCGCTTGGTCCTATGGGCGTTATTATTTCCAACATCACTCTCTTCGCCGTGCTTGTTTACGAAATTGTCGGCCCTGCACTCACCAAATCGGCACTTTTGAAAGCGGGCGACATCAACCCCGAAGGCAAGCAAAGTATGCGTGAAGTGCATGCAGGAAAACAATACGACAGACACGAGTTCCCCCATCAATAATTTCGGTAAAAAGTGCGTTTATCGCGTACATGCCCCCCTATTAATGGTAAAATTTACGGCGGTTTGCTTTTTGCAAACCGCCGTTATTGTTTATGTACTCGTCAGCTTATTTCTTTTTCTTAAATTCTTTCATGCCGTTGGTACTGCCGCCGTCACAAAGCACGTCCACGCCCGCCAAATAACCGTTTCTTTCATCAGCTACCGTTGCAAGTGCATAGCCAAGCTCTTCAGGCTTACCCATTCTTTCTTCTGCTGAGAAAGGAATCAACATACCGCCGTCTTTCTTTTCCAAGTTGCCCATATCGGTAGCAATCAAGCCAGGGCTGAGCGATACCACGCGGATACCCTTTTTGCCATATTCAAACGCACATTTCTTTGCATACCATACTACAAAATTTTTGGAAAGCGAGTACGCAAAGCCCTTGCGTTGATATTCGCCCTTTGCCATGTTGCTACGCTTGATTAATTTCTTCAAGAACGCCGCTTCATCCGTTTCCGCAAGTTTGTATGCCTTTTTGGGGATAATAAACGAAGGCAAAATGTACGCCGAGTTGGAAGAAACGTCAACGATAACGCTGCCGGGGTTCATAACTTTGGAAAATTCTTGGTTCATATACACCGTGCCCAGTGCATTGATACGCAAAATGTTTTCTTGCGTGCCTTTCATGGCAGGCGAAACCCCTGCCGAGTTGATTACGTTTTTCACTTCGCCAAGCGAGGTTGCGAATTCCACAAGCTCTTTTACGCTTTCACGCGAGGACGTGTCGCACGCCTTTGCATAAGCCGAAAAGCCGAGTTCCTTTAATTCGTTTACCGCCTTTTCAAGCTTTGCCTCCGTTCTTCCGCAGATCACAATAATTTTGTCCTTGGGCATAAACTTCGCAGCTTCCAAACCCATACCGCTACCGCCGCCCGTGATTACACATACGTTTGCCATAGTTTTCTCCTTTTATTGTGTTTATTTTGTTTTTCACTTTACAATTATATCCTATCCATCCAAAAAATGCAATCATAAATATTTGCATTTTATCAAATTTCAATCGCTCAATCGATAAAAATTTAGCAAAATAAGCGTTTGTGGGGAAATTTTTGCAAATGAATAGGCGAAAAGAAAGCTAATTTTTGGAAATTTACAAAAAATCGTTTACTTTTTTATAAAATGCGTGTATAATATAGTAACTATCTATGGGGGTGCACTGGTTTCGATTGCCGGTGAGCCAAGGGATAAGCATACCGCAGACGGAGTGCCTGCGTTAAAACATTCCACCTAAATTTAAATGCAAATAATAATGCAAACTACGCTCTTGCAGCGTAACTTCGTTTTTTAACGAATCGTCGCGCCTGATTTATCCGTCGGTTAGGGTCGCGGCGTCAACAAGACGGAACACTCTTTTCTTCATCGGGGCGTGTGAAAAAAAGAGTATTTAGCGCTCTGCCTGCCGTGACGCGCGTTTATCCGCCACACGGTAGTAAGAAATAATAGGTAGACTAAGTATGTAGAAAGTTTTTTGGCAGCCGCGTAAGACGTCGGTTCAATTCCGACCACTTCCACCACAAAAGAAAAAAGCCCTGCGTGGGCTTTTTTCTTTTGTGAAAATTCCCGAACCCGTGGTCGGAATTGAGGGTGGGAGCCGTTTTACGGGAGTAAAACGCTTTGCCGCCGATATGCCCTATCTACAACAATGTTGTCGGCAAAGGACGACATTGATAATGTCGGAGCGGGGCGCGCCGCTAAAGGCGCTATTCCGACCACTTCCACCAACGAAAGGACGCCTTTGGGCGTCTTTTTTCGTTGGTGGAAGCGCGTTAACACTTGAAACGACGCATTATCGTCGGTTCACGCGAATGAGCAAGGTTGATAAGGTTTGATATTTTTCACTCCGTTGGTTGCGAGTGACGCTTTCCCCTTTGGGGAATTGAGACCACTTCCATCAACAAAAGTAAAAAGCCCTGCGTGGGCTTTTTTTCTTTTGTTTGAATATAATTTTTATAATAAAAAAGTGTATTAAAATGTATTTTATACTTAAAAATGCTTGACAAAGCTTTTATATTGTGCTATTATTGTATTACAAAACACTCAAAAGGAGATTTTTTATGCAATTAGAACTTAATGACATTGTAAAAATTCTTAACCGTATTGAAACTCTTGAAAACAAGCTTGCTACCATGGAAACGCGTTTAGCGAAGTTAGAGAACAATTCAGCCGCACCTAGCAACCGTCCCCCTTTCCCCGCAACGTTAATAAGCGATAAATATAAAGGATTAGCAGAATATTTATATCAAAAATGGGACAAGAAAATCGAAATGCACTATACCGAAATAGAAGAAGTACTTGGTTTTCCGCTCCCCCCTACGGCATACAACTTACCGCAATCCTATTGGGCAAATACGGAAACTCACTCTTACGCAAAAGGCAGTTGGTTGGCTGTTGGCTACAAAGCCAAAGTCGATGGCAATAATAAGAAGGTAATCTTCGAAAGAAATTTATATTAAAGATTATGTTACCCGAAACATTTTTTGCATTCATCGGTTATACTTTATGTATATTTCTTTGTTCTCGCTTAGAATGCAAAGGAAAAATCAAAAAAGACACTCAAAAAAATAATAAGGAAATTATAAAGATGAAAAAACAAACAGGCAATGTTATAGAAACATTAAAAGAAAAAATTCGGCAAAATATGAATTCTGGTTTATATATGAAATCTTTAAGTCCACTCAAATATCAGTCTTTTACGGTCGCGTCTAACAAAACAGGCATTCAGGTGCAACAATTAGGAGATTTTATTTTAGAATGGGAACATTTTGAAAAGATTATCCAAAAGGCAAATGCGTTAGGCGGAAAAATGTACCGCGGTGACAAATTACCACAAATCAAGGGATTAAAATTAGGAGAAGATATTCCACACGATTGCATGGAAGGCTTTATTGCAAGCGAATTGTTGTATATACCCGACGGTACATCGGTCACCCGTCGCTCCACCTATTATTCGGGTATTTTAGCGTGGGCAGGGATTGTCACATTACATCCAAGCCAAGGCAAAGGCAGTTATATTACCGTCAACGCTATGTTTCGTGATTTGTAACAATTAGGAGTACATTTTGAAAATAACAAAAAAGCAATTTTTGTTTTGGTTTGCCTTTCTCTATTTCATTGTATGTATTATCACGCGAATAGATGAAAACCATGCTACAAAATTAAAAATCGACAAAGCGTTTTCAACAAACGCGCCCGTAACCATCAGCGGACATATTTCCCCCGAGCGTAATCACACTAAGTTATATTTATATATAAAAAATACTGCTCCTTACACCATTTCAGCTATACAATTTATAATAGAAAGTTATGATGTGTATGGAAACCAAATCTATAACTATCAAGAACGATACATTTATCAGACCAAATGTATTGAAAGTAACAAACAACGCTCTTCTTTTTGCATTATTCCCTACGATACAAAATCAGTGAAAATGTATATTTATAGCGTCTATTATAAAAATAACTGCTATGCCGAATGGGGAAACCGTGATTTGACAAATGAAGAAATTATAACCTATGCCCCAACTGTCTATCTTGAATATAGTGAGTAAAAGCACCCCCGACCTTATAACAAGGTCGGGGGTGTTTTTACGTATTTAACCATACCATGTGCGCGTTGAATGATTATTTATGCCACGTTGCGGGCGCGAACAATAAAAGCATCGGAAAAATTTCTAATCTGCCAGCAAGCATATTAAACATAAATACGAATTTCGACATTGTGTTATAAATTGCAAAATTCCCCGTAGGATCAATACCGCCAAGACCAGGGCCTACGTTGTTCAAGGTCGTTGTAACTGCCGTAAAGTTGGTAAGCAAATCTTGACAATCCAGCGATAAAAGCAACATAGAAACAACAAACAGTATCACAAAGGCAACAATGTATGCATTGACCCCACGCACGACTTCGTGCTCTACAATGCGTTTGTCCATGGTGATTTTCTTGATTTGATGAGGGTGTAAGCGGCGTTTCATTTCATGCGTTGCACCTTTGTACAAAATTACCATACGCGACACTTTCATACCGCCTGCCGTACTTCCTGCGCACCCGCCAACAAACATAAGCAATACAATTATCGTTTGCGAAAACGCCGGCCACAGTGCATAATTCTCCGTTAAAAAACCCGTTGTGGAAATGATAGTGCCTACCGTAAACGCCGTATAACGCACTGTTTCCCCGAACGTATAGCCGTCCGCCGTAAGATACACGTTAATTGTAATCAATACGATTGCCGTAACGACGATACCGATAAACACTTTTACTTCCGTGTTCCACGCTTCCAAAAATTTTCCGCAAAGAATAAAGAAATAGCATGCAAAATTGATTGCAAATAAGAACATAAACACGGTAACAACCACTTGCGTATATGCGGAATAGCTTGCCAAGCTGTCGCCTTTGATACCAAACCCACCTGTACCTGCCGTAGAAAATGCGATATTAACAGCTTCAAAAAGCGACATATCAAAAACCAAAAACAGCATTTCTAAAATGGTAAACGCGGTGTACAACAAATACAAAACACCTGCGGTAGAACGCATTTTCGGTAACAGTTTACTTACCGAAGGGCCCGTACTCTCCGCGCTCAATAGATGCATGTTTCTATTGCCGTTCATCGGTAATACCGCCATAATAAATACAAGTACGCCCATACCGCCGATCCAGTGCGTAAAGCTACGCCAAATGAGCATACAGTTTGGCATCGCTTCGATTTTTTCGCCCGATAAAATACTCGCGCCCGTGGTTGTGAAACCGGAAACCGTTTCAAATAAAGCGTTCACGTAGGAAGGAATGCCTTTTGAAAGGTAAAAGGGCAACGCGCCGAAGATACTCATTAAAATCCAGCTGAGCGCCACAACGACAAAGCCTTCTTTGGCATACATAGCTTGTTTCTTGGGTTTAATCATCAAGCCCAAACCGCCCACTACGGCGCATATGCCCATAGTGAGTAAAAAGTACCAGCCTTGACTTTCCCCATAGATAAGCGCGGTGCACGCAGGCACAAGCATAAACACCGCCTCGAACAAAAGAAGAAAGCTTAAAATTCGTAAAATAATACGGTAATTCATAACAATTCCCCTTTTATCTAAGCACGTCCGTGATATCCTGCAAGCCCAAACGCTTGGAAATGATTACTACCGCGTCGCCTGTTTGTATGCAGTCTTGCCCGCGCGGAATAATCACTTGCCCATCGCGCGTGATAGACGCAACGAGTACGTCCGATTTAAATTTCAACTGACTTAACGGAATACCCACGATTGCAGATTTTTCCTTAACAATAAACTCCGACGCTTCCACCTTATCTTGAATGATATTGTACATAGTTTCCACGTTGCTGCCCATCGAATTTTGCATAGCGCGCACATAGCGTACAATAATATCCGACGTGATGTTTTTCGGACAAATAATTGTGTCTAAATCTAATTGATTGAGTACATGGTCATAGTCTATGCGGTTTATCTTGGTGATAAGCTTGTTACACCCTACACTCTTTGCAAAGACGGAAAGCAGGATATTTTCTTCGTCGAAATTCGCCAAAGCAACAAATGCACCCGCCGTAGAAACGCCCTCTTCCATAAGTAAATCATGGTCGCTGCCATCGCCGTGGATGATATCGTATTTTTGCCACATACCGCTGAGTTCTTCACAGCGTTTCAAATCCTTTTCCATAATACGCAAGCGAATACCGCTGCGTTCCAAAATACCGCCAAGATATTGCGTAATTACGCCGCCGCCGATTACGAGCGCGTTTTTGATATGCCCGCTTGTTTGCTTGATTTTGGTAAAGAACTCGTTTGCCGTTTTGGGAGCGGCAATGATGGAAACTACGTCGCGTTCTTCAAAGACAAATTCGCCATGCGCGATATGCGCTTCGTCCCCGCGTTCAATCGTACAAACCAGCAAATCCGCATGGTATTTGATTGCCATTTCTTTTACGGAAAGTCCGATTAATGGGCTGTCTTTTGACAAGCGGAATTTAATAAGCTCTACTTTGCCCTTAGCAAACGGCTCGATTTTTAAAGCGGTAGGAAAACGCAATACGCGTGCAATTTCTTCCGCCGCCACGTATTCGGGGTTAATTACCATAGAAAGCCCCAGCTGTTCCTTTAAATAGGGTGCGTCCTGGCTGTACTGCGGATTTTTAACGCGAGCAACCGTTTGGCATTTGCCTTCCTTTTTAGCAACGATACAGCAAAGCAAATTCAGCTCGTCCGAGTTGGTTACGGCAATCAGCAAATCCGCCGTGTCTACCCCAGCTTCCCTTTGCACCGTATAGGTCGCGCCGTTACCGACGATACCTCTCACGTCGTAGCGTACACTCACGTCTTTAATTTTATCCGCGGACGTGTCCACCACCGTTACTTGATGCCCTTCCGTATTCAATTTTTCGATAAGAGTTCTACCTACTCTACCACAACCGATAACAATAATATTCATTTCATTCCCCTTTATTTATTTGCACTTTTCTTAAACCGCGTTTGGCGTTCTTCACCTGAAAATAAACGAGATAAATTTTTTTCATGCGCCCACCACGTAAGCGCGTTGATGATAAAAATAATAACAAACGTTGCCACCAGGTATGCGTTGAACGACATTTCACCATAATTTGCAAAGAAAATAAAAATTTGAAACGCCGAACAGGACGTAACCCCCAAAAGCGACGCAAGCGAACCCCAGTGCGTGAGTGCGATAAAGCTAATCAGCACCGCTGCAACGACAAAGCCAAGCAAAATCCACCATGCATTTTCGCAAGATAAACTTACCCAAAACATACCCAACGTGGAAGCAATCCCCTTACCGCCTTTAAAGCGCAGCTGCACGGGGAAGATATGCCCGATAACCACGAACAAACCGCAAAAATACCGTGTGAAATCGGAAACGAGCGTAAACGTATTTTCAAACACGAAATTACGATAGATAAAATAGGAAACAAGCGCAGGCACCCCGCCTTTTAAGGCGTCGCACACAAACGTAAGTATACCGAATTTTACCCCAAGTTCACGCGTCATATTCATCGTACCGGGATTTCCGCTGCCCATTTTGGTAATATCCATTTTTCTCCAACGGGAAATGATAACGGCAAAGTTACAACAACCGATTGCGTAGCAAACGATTGCCATAATCAAAAATTGCCACCAGTTCTCCGTAAACGAAAAAACTCTCATATAGCTCCTTATACGGCGTTTATTTGCTTGCCGTTAATCCTCGTCTTTCTTTTCTCTTACAACAATTTTAATAGGCGTACCCGAGAAATCATACGCGCGGCGAATGGTGTTTTCCAAATACCGTTCGTACGAGAAATGCAACAAGCGTTCATCGTTGACAAACAGCGCAAACGTAGGCGGACAGGTAGATACCTGCGATGAGAAGAACACGCGCATACGTCTACCCAAATAGGAAGGCGGTTCTTGCAAACGTACCGCATCCCCGATTAAATCGTTGAGCTCGCCCGTAGGCACTCTAAACGTGGCGTGTGCATACACTTCTTCCGCCGCCGCAAGCAATTTTTCTACGCGTTGCCCCGTTTTCGCGGAAATGTAAACGGATTTATAATAATCCATAAACTTCAAATCTTCTTTCAGCTTTTCTTCAAAGCGGTTGATGGTATGCGTATCCTTATCCACCAAATCCCACTTATTCATCACGATTACCGACGGTTTGCCCTGTTCGTGCACGTAGCCGATAATCTTTACGTCCTGCTCCGTCAAGCCCTCGCCGCTATCCACAACTAGCAAACAAACGTCACTTCTGCGCACCGCGTCAAACGCACGCATATTGCTGTAATATTCCACGTCGTCGTCCACGTTTTTCTTCTTTCTAATGCCTGCCGTGTCAATCAAAGTATATGCCTTATCATCGCGATAAAAAAGCGTGTCAATCGCGTCTCGCGTCGTACCTGCCATAGGCGTAACGATACTGCGCTCGCTACCAAGCAATCTATTTACCAAACTGGATTTACCTGCGTTGGGTTTACCCACCACCGCAATTTTTAAAGACGGTACCGGTTCAATCGTCACGTCAGGAAAATAGGAAATGGCTTCGTCCAACACGTCGCCGATACCCTGAGAGTGTTCCGCCGAAACGGCAAACGGCTCGCCAAGACCAAGCGAATAAAATTCGTACACTTTTTCAGGCGCGTAATCGTCAATTTTATTTACGACCAAAATAACGGGTTTCTTGCTACGGCGCAATATATCCGCTACGTCGTAATCGGACGGATGCAAGCCGTCTCTACCGTCTGTAAAAAACAAAATTACGTCCGCCGTTTCAATAGCTACGTCCGCTTGCTTTTTAATTTCTTTCCACATTACGTCTTCCGATTTGAGCTCCAAACCGCCCGTATCCACCATCGTAAAATGCTTGTCACGCCAAGACGCATCCGTGTACAATCTATCGCGCGTAACCCCCGGTCTATCTTCCGTAATGGATACTCTGCGCCCTGCTACTTTATTAAAAAAGGTACTCTTCCCTACGTTAGGCCTGCCTACAAGGGCTATCAAAGGATTTGCCATACTTATTTACCTCCCACTGTTCTCGGCAAGCAAAGCAATCAAGCCTACGCCGCCGTCTCTGTTGACTTTTATATTTTTAAAGCGTAATATTTTTTTCATTTGTTTGAGCGTCATTCCGCAAAGAAAGACGTCTTCAAATTCTTTCAGCATTTGCGAAGAAAGAATAATTTCATCCGCTTTACCGCCCTGCTCGAAATACGTTTGCAGGGATTTTACCGTATCCTTGCCCGTTAACAACCCCGTACAAGTTACCGTGCGCCCAAAAAAGTCGTTTTCCACAGGCAAAAGCGTAACGTGCAAGTTTTCTATCGTTTGGTTGCATGCTTCCACAAGCCCTTTGAGCGTTTTCGCAGCGCTGACACCGCAAATGATTACGCTGTGCTTTTCCTGTGCAAGCGATGGTCTTTTCGTTTGCACGGCTAAATCGGCAAGCGCACCGTTCGCTTCCGCCAAAAATTTACTCGTTAAACCGATGCCGTTTTCTATTTGCGCAAAATCTCCGTAAAATTCGGCAGGTTTCATTTCCCTTTCCGCTTTCACGAAATACTCGTCGGCAGGGAGCAGGAAATTGACACCGAATTCCTGATTGAGTTCGTCCACCAAATCCAACAATTTTTCGCTGTAGTGCTTGTCCACGTCATCAATTTGATACAAGCCCGCGCGGTATTTGGTAAGCCCTGTCGGCACGCACGCCACATCACGCACTGCGGGATAATATTTAAACAACTCTCTCGCCGTTCGTTTCAGCTCTTCGCCATCGTTTTCATTGGGCACAATCACCGCTTGGCAGTGCAGCTGAATACCGCCTTTCACCAGCGTATCTATTTGGTTTAAAATTTTGCCTGCATGGCGATTGCGCAATAATTTCACCCGCAAAGCAGGGTTCGTCGTATGCACGGAAACGTACAAAGGGGAAAGCTGTAAACGCACGATACGCGCCAAGGCTTCGTCGCAAACGTTGGTAAGCGTTACGAAATTTCCGCAAGCAAAGCTCATGGAATAATCGTCGTCCTTCACGTATAAGCTTTCGCGCATCCCCTTAGGCATTTGATCGACAAAACAAAACACGCAACGGTTATGGCACGTTTTGATTTTTTCGTCTTTTTCAAAGACAACACCAAGGTCTTCGCCTGCTTGCTTTTCCACCTCCACCGTATGTTCTTCGCCCGTGCGCTTATTTTGCACGACCATGGAAAATTTTTCCTGTTCGGTAAAATAGACGATATCCAACTCGTCTTCACAAGGCAAAGCGTCGAACGATACAATTTTATCGCCCTTTTCCAGCCCCAACTCTTTTGCTAAACTATTTCTTTTTACTTTGGTAATCTTCAACATACGGCTTTATTATACACTTTTTTTTATCGTTTGTAAAGAAAAAAACGGGATATTCTAAAAGAATACCCCGTTTGCATACCTTTTAAGCGCGTTTTTTATCGAAATTAAAGCACTCCGAATACACAGCCCAGCAAATATACGACAAGTGCTACCCAGTATACGATACGCCAAGCACGCGGTTTACCCGCCGTGTAATC
>JAZQWZ010000020.1:0-1871 GCA_045632625.1 Candidatus Scatosoma sp.
GTTGGCAATTCCTATGAAAACTACAAATCTTCCGCTTACGCATCCGGCGTTGCATTCCTGCAATACGTAGACGGCGAAAACTTTGAATTGTACGCGGACTACGCTTTGAGCGAACAAATGCCCCAAGCAGACGTGGAAGAAGACGAAACGGATGACGAAGAAGACAAAACGGACAGCGAAATTGATTCCGCAAGCATTTGGCTTTTGGCTGGCTCTATCGTTATCTCGGTTGCACTGCTCTTCGCAGTTGGCGCAGTAATCGTTCGTAAGGTTATCTTAAAAAATCGCCCTGTAAAAGTAAAGAGAAACAAAAAAGACTAAAGGTTAAATAAACAAAACTCTCCGTAAAGGTTTTCCCTAAACGGAGAGTTTTTTGTTTTCGTCTTATATAAAAATCCGCACGAAACGCAAAACGTTATCCGTGCGGATTTATTTTTTTATAACAAGCCTGTTATCAACAGTTCCAAACCGATAATCATCAAAATCACGCCGCCAAACACTGTTGCTTTGCCCGAAAATTTCGTGCCAAACTTCTTACCAAGCTCTACGCCAACCCAACAAATACCAAAGGTTAAACCCGTGATTATCAACGCGCAAACCACTGCTTCCAGCAAACCGTACGACGCGATGGTAAACCCAACCGACAAAGCGTCAATGGAAGTGGCTATGCCCTGCACAATTAAGCCCCAAGCATTGATTTTTTGCGGCTCACATACACAACAGTCGTTTTCTTCGTGCAAGCCTTCCCAAATCATTTTGCCGCCGATAAAGCCAAGTAAAGCGAATGCGATAAAGGGAATCGCCTTTTCAAACGCTTGGAAATATTGCAATATCGTATGTACGCAAATCCAACCGATGAGCGGCATTACGCCTTGAAATACGGCGAACGTGCCTGCGGTGATAAGCGTTTTCTTTTTGCGCATACACGGCTCGTGCAAGCCGTTGGCAAGCGACACGGAAAACGCGTCCATGGCAAGCCCCACGCCAAGCCCTGCGCAGGTTACAAAAAATACGAAATCCATTTTTTCTCCTTATTATATAATGTATGTGTGTGCGCGTATCGTTATTCGCCGCGCTTTCTCACTGCTTTGGGTAAATGATTTTTAACAACGCCTTGTACGCGTTTGCCAAAGCCAAGCGTATAATTTTCCACGCAAACGATACACCAACCGTTTTCTCCGTTATCTTCTATCACTTCTCCGCGCAAATATTTATCCGTCCGCGCATCGTCCAGCGTAAGCTTTACCGTGTTTTTACACTCGTCCGCCTTTGCCGATAAGGCAAGCGCCTGCGACGGCTCGAAACGTCCGTTTTTCACTTCGCCCAAATGCACGCCCACGCGCAACGCGTTTAAGCCTTTCCACGCAAACACGTTCTCGGGAATGCCGTACAAATTGCC
Organism: Candidatus Scatosoma sp.; assembly: GCA_045632625.1. Classification (GTDB taxonomy): domain Bacteria; phylum Bacillota; class Clostridia; order Christensenellales; family Borkfalkiaceae; genus Scatosoma. The sequence goes on from JAZQWZ010000020.1 coordinate 1,400, forward strand.
GTTGGCTTCGTGTAGGTTTTTAAACTGCTCTTTGGTAAAGCATTGTTTTTCAAACGCACGATAGACAAGCTCGCTGTTTTTGGAAATTTGCAATTTCGCAAAGGGAAGTTGTTTTGCGTTTTTATTATCGCTTTCGTTTTCGTCCGCCGTTTTTTCAAACACGGCAACGAAATGCCCTTCGCCTTTTACTTTGTGCGGATATAATTTTTCCTGCTTGATAAGGCGCATTTGCGGATGATTTTGTAAATAATCGCGTACCTGCCCCTCATCTTCGCTTTCCGCAAAGGTACAGGTGGAGTACACCAAGCGCCCGCCGGCTTTCAGCATTTTCGTCGCATGCTCTAAAATATGCTTTTGCCGTTTTGCGCACAGCACCACGTTTTCCTCGCTCCATTCGCTAAGCGCTTCTTCGCTGTTTTTTCGGAACATACCTTCGCCCGAACAAGGCGCGTCCACCAAAATTTTATCAAAA
>JAZQWZ010000021.1:0-6732 GCA_045632625.1 Candidatus Scatosoma sp.
CCGTTTTCCATAATAGGAATTTGAATGGGAGCAATTTTACCTGCATATTTATCGTGGAGCGCCTGTACAGTGCCGAGATAATTTGCGTTATCTTTATCCATACCGTTGATGAAAATAATCAGCGGTTTACCAAGCTTCATGCAGTGTTCTACGATTGCTTCTGCGCCAATAGGAACGGAGCCGTTCGCGCCGATAACGAGCAGTGCGCCGCCAGCTGCGCGCAAGCCTTCGTTGCGTTCGCCCTCAAAATCGTAATAGCCGGGCAGGTCAAGCAAATTGATTTTAACGCTCTTGCCTTCTCTGTCCTTCCACATCACGTACGAACAAGAAGTGTAGATAGACATTTTTTTGGCTTTTTCAAGATCGTCAAAGTCGGAAACAGTCGTTCCGTCGGGTACTTTCCCCTGTCTGTCAATCGCGCCACCGTTGAATAAGATGGCTTCGCACAGCGTAGTTTTACCTTCGCCGCTGTGCCCTACAATGGCAATGTTACGAATAGTTTCTCCGTGTATGTTCATATAATGAACCCCCTGTTGTTTATTACTTTCAACGCCGCGCCTTCCCTGACGTATGCCTAATCGCCAAAAAAACCGCCTGTGTCGTTGATTTGTCCTATTATAATACATTTTTTCTCATTTTTCAAGGGGGTTTTTGAAAAAAAATTGCGTTTTTTGAAATTTTTTTTCATGCACACCAAAAACTATGGGTATTTTACTATGTAAACGGCGTTTGTTGCGCTTGACAAAAGAGAAGAAAGCATATATAATAATAGGCATGGAAAGCATTTATCTTGATCACGCGGCAACAACGCCGCTCGACAAAGCGGTGTTTGACAAAATGGCACCCTATTATACGCAAACGTTCGGCAATGCCGATTCTCCGCACGCATTTGGCAGAAAAGCTATGGGCGCGGTGGATTTTGCGCGCGATACCGTTGCAGAGTGTATAAACGCGCAAAGCAGCGAAGTATATTTCACAAGCGGCGGTACGGAAGCGGATAACTGGGCAGTGCTTGGCGCGGCGCGCGCAAGAAAAGCGGAAGGTAAAACGCACATAATCGTGTCCGCTATCGAACACCACGCCGTTTTATACGCGGCGAAAACCTTGCAAGACGAGGGCTTTAAAGTAAGCTATTTACCTGTAAACGACGGGGGCAGGGTTGAGATGAACGCCTTAAAAGCGCTGATAACTACGGACACGGCGCTGGTGGCTATTATGGCGGCGAATAACGAAACGGGCGTATTGCAGCCTGTGCAGGAAGCGGCAAAGCTTGCGCACGAATACGGCGCATTATTCTTTACCGACGCCGTACAAGCTGCACCGTATATGCCTATCGACGTAAAGGAATGGGGCGTGGATTTGCTGTCCTTTTCTTCCCATAAATTTTACGGCCCGAAAGGTTGCGGTGTTTTATATATCAAAAACGGCGTTAAAATCAACCGTCACGTAGGCGGCGGCGAGCAGGAACGCGGACTGCGCGGGGGTACGCTCAACGTGCCTGCCATTGTCGGGCTTGCCGAAGCGTATAAACGCACGGTGGCGCATATGCAGGAAAATAACGCACGTTTAACCGCCTTGTCGAAACTTATGGAAAGCCGTTTGCAGACAATCGGCGGTATTACGCGTAACGGCGATAAGCAAAACGCGTTGCCTGCCGTTTGGAACGTGCGTATTGACAGTGTGGAAAATGCGTCCTTGCTTTTTAATATGGATTTGCAAGGCGTTTGTATGGCGGCAGGTTCTGCTTGCGCCAGCGCGTCTATCAAGCCCAGCCACGTACTCACGGCAATGGGGCTTAGCGAACAACAAGCAAAGCAAAGTGTGCGTATTAGCTTAGGTAAAAACAATACGGAAGAGGAAATTATCCGCGCCATGGAAATTTTGCAAAATTGTATAACGCGTTTGCGCGGATAAAAAAACAAAAAATCGCCTGCAAACAATTTACAACCAGTGAAAAATGTGATATAATAAATATCGGTTGGAAAACCGTAAACATGAAATCAATACGGAGGTAGAAATATGGCACACGTAATCAGTGAAGATTGCATCGCTTGCGGCGCATGCGCAGATACTTGTCCTGTAGGCGCAATTACGCTTGGCGCAAACGGTATCTACGTGATCAGCGACGAATGTGTAGATTGCGGAGCTTGCGAGGACGGATGCCCCGTAAGCGCAATCAGCGAAAAATAAGCAACAGCGCAATAAAAAACAAGAAGCGGTGCGTTAGGGTGAAAACCCGCGCACCGCTTTTTGTGTTATACAAACTTCATAAGCAGAAAGTTAAACAAAAGACGAAATAACGTTTTTAAATAACTTTTTCCTGCTCATAAAGCCAAGTTTGGTTATACAAATCGCGGAGAAAACTGTACAGACGTTCGGCGGCGCCTGTCAGTTTCTTAATCCACGCTTGCAAAAACCGTTCAAGGGCGCGAAGTAAATCCACCGCCCAGCCGAAAAGGCGCAAAAATTTCAAAAATGCCGCTTTTATCATATCAAAATCTCCTTTTTTTAGAGCTCCGATCCAACGCTCGGTATCTTTTTGCCTGTAAAATACTGCGAAAATATCCACCGAGTTTTGTTCCATCGCTCAAGATTTGCGTGGTGATATGCAAAAGCGCGTTTTCAGTTTGCGTACTCGCGTACGAAAACCAAGAAAGAAATGCGCCGACGAAAAAAAGAAAACGGGAAAAGAGCGCGGGGAAATCGCCCCTTTCTCGCCCGTCGCGCAAATAGTATATCATAGAATTTTTACTTGTCAACAGGTCACTGCCAACTTTTTTTGCTAAATTTGATAAAAATTTTTCCGCGCTAGCGCGGAAAGTGGAAACAAGGCTTGACATTTGATTAAAAATGCAGTACAATAGAGTAAGAAACTAAACCAAGGTAAAAAAATCATGATCATTATCGGTTTGGATCCCGGCTTAGCAACGCTCGGCTACGGCGTTATTGAAAAGGACGCGCGCGGAAACTGCCGCGCCATCGATTGCGGTGTAGTACTTACCCCCAAGGAAGAAGGGTTGCCCGTCCGTTTGGCGATGCTGGAAGAAGGGATTAATAAAATTTTAGAACAATATAAGCCCGACGAAGTGGCGGTCGAGGAGCTGTTCTTTTCCAAAAACATCACGACGGGTATTGCCGTGGCGCACGCGCGCGGAGTGGCACTTTTAGCCTGCGTAAAAAGCTGTGGGAAACTGTACGAATATACGCCCATGCAAATCAAGCAAGCACTGACAGGTTACGGCAAAGCGGATAAAAAACAAATGCAGTCGGTGGTTACTTCGCTGTTGAAATTAAAAGCAGTGCCCAAACCCGACGACGCGGCGGACGCCTTGGCGGTTGCCTTATGTCACGCGTTCACCAGCCGTTTCGGCGAGCTGTTTGCCGTGGGCAATATGACGAGAACGAAAGGCAAAAATAACTCGGACGCGGCGGTGGCGCTCATAGCGGAAGCGGAAAGACGCCGTGCGGAAAAAATCAAAGCGGCACAGGCAAAAGCCAAAGCCAAACAACAAAATTTAGGTAAGGAAGAAGGAAAATGATCGCATATTTAAAAGGCAGAGTATTGACGCTGACAGCGGAAACAGCGATTGTGGAAGTGGGTGGCATCGGCTACGAAGTATATTGTTCGGGCGGTGCGTTCAAAAAGGCAATCGTGGGCGAAACGGTGGAATTGCACACCTATTTACAAATCAAGGAAGACGGCGCGACGCTGTTTGGGTTTGCAACGCCCAGAGAAAAGGAAGTGTTCTTAAAGCTTATCGAAGTGTCAGGGGTAGGCCCTAAGCTTGCCATAGCAGTGCTTACGGGTTTGTCCGCGGACGAGTTCGCTGCGGCAGTCGCCACGGCGGACGTAAAACGCCTGTCGACGGTTAAAGGGTTGGGTAAAAAGACGGCGGAAAAAATTGTGCTCGAACTCAACGGCAAAATTTCCGCGGCGGAAGTTATGAACGCCAGCGCCGACCCCATCACTATGGCTATGCAGTCGGCTGAACCTGCGCTTTCCAAGGAAGACGAAGACGCGGTATCCGCGCTTATGGGCTTGGGCTTTACCAAAAACGAGAGTGCACAAGCGGTCAAACGCGCCAAGGAAGCGGGCGCGAAAGGTACGGAAGACATCATTCGCAAAGCGTTGCAAAGCGCGTTTTGATAAGGAGCAGTTATGTTTGAAGAAGATTTTGTCAGCGATGAAAGCTTAATCGTCAGCACAAAAACAGAATACGACGTGGAAGAAAACGTGCTCCGTCCCAAAACGATGGCGGATTACGTAGGGCAAAGCAAGGTCAAGGAAAATTTACGCGTCTATATCGAAGCGGCAAAAACGCGCGGCGAAGCGCGTGACCACGTGCTGTTATACGGCCCCCCGGGCTTGGGGAAAACCACGCTTTCGCATATTATCGCCAACGAAATGGGCGTGGCAATCAAGATGACCAGCGGCCCTGCCATCGAACGCTCGGGTGACTTAGCGGCAATTTTAACCAACTTAAACGAAGGCGACGTTTTATTTATCGACGAAATCCACCGCTTGCATAGAAGCGTGGAGGAAATTTTGTATTCGGCAATGGAAGATTACGCGCTTGATTTAATCGTCGGCAAAGGTCCGTCCGCGCGCAATATCCGTTTTACCTTAAACAAATTCACGCTTGTGGGCGCAACGACCAAAGTAGGTATGCTTGCACCGCCTTTACGCGACCGTTTCGGTATCATCAACCGCTTGGAAATTTATACCCCTGCGGAGCTGAAAGAAATCGTGTTGCGTTCGGCAAACGCGCTGGATATTGCCATCGATGATTTAGGCGCGGACGAGATAGCACGCCGCAGCCGCGGTACGCCGCGTATCGCCAACCGCCTTTTGAAACGCGTGCGTGATTTTGCGGCAGTAAAAGGCAACGCTACCATCACGCAAGCGGACGCAAAGTTTGCGCTTTCGCGCCTTGAAATTGACGATTTGGGTTTAGACGAAACGGACAGAAGCTTGCTCCGCGCGCTCATTGAGAAATTTAACGGCGGTCCTGCGGGTTTGGAAACGCTTGCAGCAACTACGGGCGAAGACGCCAACACCATTGAAGACGTGTACGAGCCGTATTTGTTACAGCTCGGGTTTATCGCCCGTACCTCGCGCGGCAGAATTTGCTTAAAAGACGGTTACAAACACATGGGTGTCGAGCCCAGCTTAAAAGCGAAAAAACAAATGTCCATGTTTGAAGACGAATAAATCAAAAGGATAAAAAGCAGTGGAAAAAGTACAATACACCAAACAAGATTTTTATTATCATTTGCCCGAAGAGCGCATCGCGCAAACGCCCGCTATGCCCCGTGATTCTTCGCGCCTTTTGGTGTATTATAAAGAGCAAAAAACCATTGAAAATAAAATTTTCCGCGACGTAATCGAGTATTTGCAAGCAGGCGACGTACTCGTTGTGAACAACACCAAGGTTATCCCTGCGCGCGTGTACGCGAAAACCGAGCACGGCGGAAACGTGGAAATTTTACTGTTAAAACGCCACGATTTAAAGGTATGGGAAGTACTGATGCGCCCCGGGAAAAAGGGCAAAATCGGCGTAAAAATGATTGTCAACGACGAATTGTCTTTTACCGTAAAAGATATTACGCCGTCGGGCGAGCGTATCATTGAATTTGACTACGAAGGCACCTTTGAAGACATTTTATCGCGCGTAGGCACGATGCCCTTGCCCCCGTATATCAAGGAAAAGCTGGAAGACCAAGCGCGCTATAACACCGTGTATTCCAAGGTAAACGGCAGTGCCGCCGCTCCCACGGCGGGCTTACATTTCACGCCCGAGCTTATGCAACAAATCAAAGATAAGGGCGTGCAAGTGGCAGAAGTGTTGTTGCACGTAGGGCTTGGCACGTTCCGTCCAGTTAGTGAAGATATCATCACCGACCATAAAATGCACTCGGAATTTTATCAAGTAGGCGAAGAAGCGGCGCAAATCATCAACGCCGCCAAGCGCGAAGGCAGACGCGTTATCGCCGTTGGCACAACGTCCGTGCGTACGCTGGAAAGTGTAGCTGACGAAAAGGGCGAAGTGCGTGCGTGCAGTGGGAATACGGAAATTTTCCTGTATCCCCCCTATAAAATGAAATGCGTGGACGCGCTGATTACCAACTTCCATCTTCCCGAAAGTACGCTGATTATGCTTGTCGCTTGCTTGACGGGCAGGGAAGAGATTTTGTCCGTGTATGAATACGCGGTGAAAAACTCTTATAGATTTTTTTCATTCGGGGATGCTTGTTTGATTTTATAAGCTTCACATCTCTTCGTTGCGGCTCGGTTACATACTATCGGTATGCGCCCTCACCGCGCCTTGAACTGCTTGGTTCTTCAACCAAACAATTCGGTTGCGCACGTACTACTCGGTACGCTCGTTCGCCACGCTTATTCACTACACCCACGCGCGCGTACATATAAATACAAAAGGGGAAATTATGAGTGAAATCATCAAAAAAAGTCAATCTAGCGAAGATTATTTGGAAAACGTGTACCTGCTTGCAAAAGAAAAGCAAACGGTGCACCGCATTGACGTAGCAAAACGCATGAACGTTTCGCAGGCGGCGGTAAATAAAGCTATTAAAATTTTGCTTGAAAAAGCGTACGTGTACGAAGACGGCAAACATCTCTACTTAACGGAAATGGGCGAAAAATACGCCGAAGAAATCTATCAAAAGCACTGCCTTTTGCGCTCGTTTTTAGAAACGCTGGGGGTGGAGCCT
>JAZQWZ010000022.1:0-4159 GCA_045632625.1 Candidatus Scatosoma sp.
CGCATATCGGGCACGGGTTTCAAGCGCTTATTTACGATATTATGCGGAAATATTTGGAAAAAATCGGTTACGACGTAACGTACGCGAGAAACTATACAGACGTGGACGATAAAATTATCGCGAAATCTCACGAGACGGGTATCCCTGCGGACGAGTATGCCGCAATGATGATTGAAAACATCAATACCATCATGGATAAGTTTAACGTGGACGACCCCGTCGTATGGTTAAAGGCAACCCAAAACATTGACAACATTATCGGTTTTGTCAGCACTTTGATTGAGAAAGGACATGCATATCCTACGAAGAACGGCGACGTGTATTTTGACGTTGAATCCTTCCCTGGGTACGGGAAACTCTCCAACCGCAACATCGAAGACGCGTTGGACGGCGTGCGCGTAGACAACGACGATGAGAAGAAAAATGCCTACGATTTCGCGCTTTGGAAGAGTGCGAAGGAAGGGGAAATTTGTTGGGATTCGCCTTGGGGTAAGGGCAGACCGGGGTGGCATATCGAGTGCTCGGCAATGAACCGCGCGGCGTTTGGCGACCAAATTGACATTCACGGCGGCGGCAGAGATTTGATTTTCCCCCACCACGAAAACGAAATTGCGCAAACGGAAGCGCTCACCGGCAAGCAGTTCGTAAAATACTGGACGCATAATGGGCTTATCAAGGTCAACGGCCAAAAAATGAGCAAATCGCTTGGCAATAGCCTTCTTTTGAACGAGCTGTTGGAGAAATATTCAGACGAAGCTATCAAGTTTGCGCTTCTTCAAACTAATTATCGCAACGATATCAATATCACGGACGATTTATTCCCCGATGCGGAAAAGCATTTGTATGAATTTTACAAGACGCTGGACGTTATCAACAAGGTTTTGGACAAACTGCGCGGTACGGAATTGACGGTAGAGCCCCAAGACGCGGAAAGGGCGGCGGAAATTGCAACGAAGGTAGACGACCAATTTAATGCGTGTATGGGCGACGATTTCAACACGGCATTGGCGCTTTCTAATCTGTTCGGCTATTTTAAGGAAATGAAAAAATTGCTTGCCGCAGGCAACACGGGCGATTTCTTCGCGGCGCTTGCGTATGCAGTGCAAATTAGAAAAACGTATTCACTTTTGGGCTTATTCAAAAAGAGCACGAAAGAATATATCGCTTGGTATGAAAGCAAAAACGTTTCGTCTATTCCTGCGGAAGTGCAGGCAATCGCCGAAGAAAGATGGCAGGCGCGCGTAAATAAGGACTGGGCAAAGAGCGACGAGCTTAGAGCGAAGCTTGCGGAGCTTGGCTACACGGTCAAGGACAGCAAAACGGGCTATGAATTGACGAAAAATTAAATAAATCGACGGTTTTTATATATACACTATAATAAAGAAAAGCAAAAAAGAGTAGTTTATATCAAAGCGTATAAAGATATTTTCTATAACGCACATTGTAAGTTGGACATGTATTTACCCGAGCAAGATAATTTTGCCACGTTTGTATATTTCCACGGCGGACATCAACCATCAAAGCTACCCGGCGGACATTGTGCCGGTATACATACCGAAGGCGAAAACGGGGAACTTACCTACGTACAAGCCGTGCTTGACTGGTTAAATAGGAGTAACTATGGACGCATTTATCATCATGTTGAAAAACGTAATCGTATTCGTTTTGCTTGCCGTTCCCGGCGTTATTTTGGTGAAAACGAAGCTGTTGAAAGCCGAACAATCGGCGGTGCTTTCCAAGGTGCTTTTGTACGTGGGTATGCCGTTTTTGATTTTGAACAGCACGCTGAACGTATCGTTTGACAAAGATCTTTTAAAATTAGTGCTGATTTCCGCAGCAATCGGGCTGGGGTATACGTTGCTTTGCGTTTGGCTGTCCAAGCCAGCCGCTTTGATGGAAAAGAATGCGAAAACGCAAGGTATGATGCGCTTTTGTATGGTGTTTACCAACAACGGCTTTTTGGGAATTCCGCTTGCAGCGGCTGTATTTCCCAATCGGCCTTGGGTGATGACGAGCTTGATTATCAACAACATCATTACCAACGCGATTATGTACACCGTGGGCACGTTTTTAATCACGGGCGATAAAGCCAACGTCCGCGTTAAAAAAGCAATATTCAATCCCGTACTCATCGCATTTTTAATCGGGTTATTGTTCAACGTGTTGGGGGTAAAAGGGTACGTGCCTGAAATCTCCACGTACGCAGGGTACTTGGGCGGTTTGGTTACGCCGCTTTCCATGTTGATTTTGGGTATGAAATTAGGCGGTGTAAACGTAGTAAAAATTTTTGTTTCTTGGAAAACGTACTACGTTTCGGCGGTGAAATTGTTGGTTGTGCCTGCGGTAATTATAGCGGCTGCCTTTTTGCTGCGCGGCGCGTTTGTGTTTGGCGATGATTTGATTTTGGGAGCATTTGTGGCGTATGCCTTGCCGACGGCGGCTTTGGCTACTACTTTTGCCGACAGCTTTGGCGGCGATGAGAAAAATGCCGTTTCTTTTACGCTGGGCACGACCGTTTTGTCGATTGCAACGATACCGCTTTCGTACTGGTTGTTGCTTTTGATTTTATAAGCAAAAAATACAAAGAAAGGCAAGCGTAGCTTGTCTTTTTTTTATATATCGTGCGTGATTGCTTGACAATTTTTTGCCGTGATTATATAATAGAAAAGAAATTTGAAATCAAAGCAGGTACTCATCTATGAAATACACTGGACAAAATTTAAGAGAAATGTATTTGAACTTCTTCAAAGAACGCGGTCATAAGGTTATTCCGTCAGCGTCTTTGATCCCCGAAAACGATCCCACCGTACTCTTTACTACGGCGGGTATGCATCCGCTTGTGCCGTATTTACTCGGCGAAAAGCATCCGGCGGGCAATCGCTTGACAGACGTACAAAAATGCGTACGTACGGGCGACATCGACGAAGTGGGCGATGAAAGACACTGCACGTTTTTTGAAATGCTCGGCAACTGGTCGCTCGGCGATTATTTCAAGGAAGAAATGATCCCTTGGAGCTACGAATTTTTGACGGGTAAAGATTACCTGAATATTCCTTCCGACCAAATCGCCGTAACGGTATTTGGCGGCGATGAAAGTATTCCCCGCGATGACGAAGCGGCGGCGCTTTGGGAAAAAGCGGGTATCAAAAAGGAAAATATCTATTTCATGCCCCGCGAAAACAACTGGTGGGGGCCTGCCGGCTTGACCGGTCCTTGCGGTACGGATACGGAAATGTTTGTCATTCGTAAACCCAAATGCTCGCCTGCCTGCAACCCCGATTGCAACTGCGGGGCGTTCCTTGAAATTTGGAATGACGTATTTATGCGCTTTAATAAGCAAGCGGACGGCAGCTTTACCGAGCTTTCGCAAAAGAACGTGGACACGGGTATGGGCTTGGAACGTGCGCTTTGCGTACTTAACGGCAAATCCAGCGTGTATGAAACGGACGTGTTTGAAAACGCCATCAAGGCGATTGCAGAGCTTACGGGCAAGCAATACGGCGAAAGCGAAGAAGTAACCAAGGCATTCCGCGTGCTTTTGGACCACACCAGAACGGCAACGTTTATGCTCGGCGACGAAAAAGGTATCGTACCTTCCAACACCGACCAAGGCTACATTTTGCGCCGCATCATTCGCCGTGCAGTGCGTTTTGGCAGAAAAATCGACCTTCCCGAAGGCAGTTTGGCAAAAATTTCCGCTGCGTTTATCGAAGAATACAAGAGTGTATATCCCGAACTGGATATCAACCGCGACAAGATTGCGGAAGAACTCAATAAGGAAGAGGCAAAATTCAACAAGACCTTGCAACAAGGCTTGAAAGAATTTGAAAAGTGCGTAAACGGCATTGAAAGAAAGAACGCGTTTATGAGTCAAAAAGACCCTGCATACGTGCCTGAAACGCGCATCAACGGCAAGCAAGCGTTCCACCTTTACGATACCTACGGTTTCCCTGTGGAAATTACGACGGAAATGGCGAAAGAACGCGGGTTGGACGTAGACGTAGACGGCTACAAGGCGGCGTTTGAAGAACACCAAAGCAAGAGTAAAGCTGGCAGCGAACAAAAATTTGCTTGCGGCTTGGCTGACCATAAGGAAGCAACCACCAAATTGCACACGGCAACCCACCTTTTGCACGCGGCGCTTAAAAAAGTGCTTTCG
>JAZQWZ010000023.1:0-3349 GCA_045632625.1 Candidatus Scatosoma sp.
TTTATAAGTGAACTTTTGCTTATTTTCGCCAAGCTCTTGTTGAAACGCACGCATCTTTTCTTCGTTTCTTCCAATACCGATAACTTTCGCGCCGTATTTTTCAATAAACAGCCGACAAAGCTGTTTGCCGATACCGCTTGACGCACCCGAAACGATTACGTATTGTTGAAAAATCCAGTTTTTCATAGTGTATCCTATATTTATCTTAAAAAAACTTTATATCTTCATTATAATATTTATAAAAGTATATTGTCAAGAAAATAAATGAAAAATACTTAAAAATAATAGTAAATTTCACATAAAAATCGTTGACAAATAAAAATGAAAGGTATATAATAGATTATGCTTTTGGGGATATGGCTCAGTTGGTAGAGCGTCTCGTTCGCAACGAGAAGGCCAGCGGTTCGAATCCGCTTATCTCCACCATAGTAGATATATGGACGATTAGCTCAGCTGGTAGAGCAATTGACTCTTAATCAATGGGCCCAGGGTTCGAGTCCCTGATCGTCCACCAGCAAAAGAACACGCCTTGTGCGTGTTTTTTTGTTGACGTCAGGGCGAGAAACCTGGTATTCCCCAGGGTTCGCGCGAGAAGACAAGCACGTATAGCCAACCTTTCCATATAGTTCGTCTTGTCGACGATGCTTTGGCGCTTGCGACAAATACCCTGATCGTCCACCAACAAAAATGCACCCGTTTGGGTGTTTTTTTGTTTGATAAGACAGGGACGAGAACCCTGCAAGGGTTCGGAAAATCTTTGATTTTCTTTGAGCGTAGCTTACTCTTACAAAAAAATAAATAAATAAATTTAACTTATATGCTTGTAAAAAATAAATTTATATGGTATAATTGTATAAATTTCAACAAAGGAAACAAGAACTATGTCCTGCAAGATTGAAGAATACAACAGTAAAATTAAAAGAATTTTAATTACCGAAGAAGAAATCAAAACGGCTATGCAAAAAGCGGGAAAGCAAATTGACGAATGGTACGACGGCCGCCCTATTTTGCTTGTCAGCATTTTGAAAGGCTCTTTCGTCTTTTTAGCAGATTTATGCCGTGCAATTTCCGTGCCGTGCGAAATCGGCTTTATGTGTGCAAAAAGTTATTACAGCGGTACAGTTTCCACAGGCGTTGTTAAAATTACCATGGATCTTGAACAAGAAGATTTGACCAACTACCATGTAATTATCGTAGAAGATATCATTGATACGGGACGTACTCTAAACGATGTTGTCAATATGTTGAAAACAAGAAATCCCCTTTCCCTGCGCGTAGTTACGCTTTTGGATAAGCCGTCGAGACGTTTGGTGGATTTCCACGCTGATTATGCCTTATTTACTATTCCCGACCATTTTGTTATCGGGTATGGATTAGATTGTGCGGAATATTATAGAAATCTTCCTTATATCGCCGAATATAATTTAGAATAACTTATAAACAAAATTCCCCTTGCCATAAGGCTTGGGGAGTTTTATTATTTTATTCGTTTTCAAGCGACGAAAATGCCGTTTGCGTTTCTTCAAGCGTCGCTATTTTTATCATATCCTTTACTTGCTTTTCAGGACAAGGAATTGTATCGATATTACAGCGCTTAACACAATCGACGTAGACAACTTGTTCCCTATCATGTCTGCCCATACGCACCCAGACATAGTCGCCTGCTTTCACCTTGCCTGTTTCATCAAAATACCAGTATTTACAGCCTGTATAGCCAAGCGGGCTAACACCGATAAAATGCAATTTACCACTACCATGTACGCAGCGAGCAAATATTTCATCAAATTCTTTGCGTAGCGCATCGGCAAATATTTTCAGTTCTTCCCGATGCAACATAATGCTGTATACACCGCCAAGAAAGTTCTTCTTATGCGAACGCATTAAAATGCGAAACACCGCAATACAATCCTTTTTTCGTAATAAATCGCGCGATAAAACTGCATTACCTTCCGCATGTGGATATAAATCAATGGCAAAACCCGCATTTTCAAAGGGCATATCGTATTCATCGGAATACGCGCCCGCTAATAAACGATGCAACGAAACAATTACATCGTCTAATTCCTCCCTAACGATTTTTACCGTATCTTGATAATGCACGTATTCGTTTTCAACGGCAAGTTTAACTTTTGCCATTTCGCCAACCGAAAGAATATTGGGAGCCTGCACACTAAACGTAAACGACGTGCCGTGGATATTGATTGTAGCCATATTTACGCCCCTTTTTACATTATAAGTAATGGTAGTTTTTATTTAATTTGACGAGTAAAACAATAGACAGCAACAATGCGCATACTTCCGCTACACTCAGAGAAAGCCACACGCCTGTAACCCCCAACCAAATAGGTAAAAGCAACACGGTTGCAACCTGAAAAATGCAAATACGTGCAAAGGAAATTAAAAGCGAAATTCCACCGTTGGAAAGCGCCGTAAAAAAGGCGGAAATGAATATGTTTACACCGCAAACCAAGAACGCCAACGAATATATCCGCATCCCGTGCGTTGTCAACTGCAATAAATTTTCATCGTAGCTAACAAATATGCCCGCCAACACTCTGGCGAAAATGGCGCTAAACAATGCAATAGCCACCCCACTAAACAGCAACAACGTCACGCTCTTTTTTAAAATATTTTTCAATTCATCGTGATTTTTTGCGCCATAATGGAACCCGATAATGGGTGCTGTACCAACGGCGTAGCCGATGTTCATACCGATAAAAATAAAGCCGATATATTGCATAATACCATACGCTGAAACACCTGCTATTCCAACAATACGCATAAGTTGTGCGTTATACAAAATGGTAACGACCGACATAGAAACGTTGGAAATGAGTTCCGACATGCCGTTAATACAAACGCGCACAAGCACTTTTCCGTCAAAGAATGTTTTACCTAAACGCAACAAGCTATCATTCTTGCGCACGAAATATATAATAGGAAGTATACCACCAACCATTTGATTGATTGCTGTTGCCATTGCCGCGCCTGCCAAGCCCCATTTGAATATTGCCACAAACAGCGCATCAAGTAAAACGTTGCCGGCGCCTGCAAAAAGCGTTACAAACAAGCCCAACCGCGGTTTTTCCGCCGTTACGAAAAAACCTTGAAATGCGTTTTGCAGCATAAACCCCGGCAATGCAGCCAAAATTATGCGCGCATAAATAGTACAATATTCAATAAGCTTTTGCTTATCTTCTATCGACATATTTTTTTCCGTTTTTGCGAACAAACGCGCTACGGCAGGAGCAATGGAAATGCCGATAATAGAAAGCGTGATCCCCACCGCAAGCGTCGTATAAACAAGCATAGAAAAAATACGATTCGCGCGTTCGTTATCCCCTTCGCC
>JAZQWZ010000024.1:0-3550 GCA_045632625.1 Candidatus Scatosoma sp.
GTCAAGGAAGGCGAACCGAGAAATCCTACTTCGCTACTGCACCGTTTCAAACTGATTTTGCAAAGGTCAGGCTGCAAGGATATCCGCTTCCACGATTTACGGCATACGTTCGCAACGATGGCGATAGAAAACGGCATGGACGTGAAAACGCTGTCGGGGATTATCGGGCATATCAGCGCGGAAACGACTTTGAATATCTACTCGCACATTACGGACACGATGCGTGTGCAGGCGTCGGTGAAAATCGACCGCAAAATCGGCGGTACAAACGCGGAAATGCCTGAACCGAAGAACGAGCCGTCCAAAACGGTATCGAGCGAAATTGACGGCTTTTTCGAGCCGTACAAGCCCAAGATAAGAAAATCGGGGACAGGGTGTATCTATCAAGTGAACGAAAACCTGTGGGAAGGGAGTTTTTATCCGAGATTGCCTGGCGGAAAGCGAAAGAAATTCAACGTCTATGCGAAGACAAGAGAGAAATGCGAGAAAAAGCTCGCCAAGATGATAGCGGAAAAGAAAGCGGAAATCGCAAAGCTAAAACAAGCACAAAAAAAGGGGTGACCAAGCTGGTCACCCCTCAAATTTTGATACGCAGTAAACAAAGAAAAATAATGTTATTCTTGAGTTTTCTTTTTATTAGACTTTATTTGAAAATGCTTCTTTATAAATGCCAAGAGAATAAGTCCTAAAATCGGGAAAATAGCAGCGATAAGCATACCCATCTTAAACCCAATGTCTTCTGGCGATAAGGATAAGGTGTTCGCTAAGTTTATCGCCCATTCGCTAACGGAAATATTGTCTACGATAATACCGAGCGTCTGCGGCGCAACCGAAGCACCGAGGTCGCCGCCTGCTGCCATCAAAGCGTATGCCGCAACACCGAGCATGGGGATTTTCTCTTCCATTAAGATAAGTGTTCCAGGCCACAGCATAGAGGTGCAAATCCCCAGTCCAACGCAAGCGATAAGAGAAAGAATATCGTTTGGAGAAAAGGCTACGAATACATACAGAACTGCCGCCCCTGCCATACTCCAACACAAAACCTTGAAAATATTTTTTCCGAATTTTGCATAAGCCGTTCTTGTAAGCGCAAGCAATACTGCAAAAAGGCACATACCAAAAATGTCGCCCCAAACCTTAGGCATATGCAATACGTTTTCGGTGTATACGGAAATCCAGTTTGACATCGTATTTTCAGCGCAAGCGCCCAAGAAAATACACATCATACACAAAATAAGCCCAATCGTTCTGTGTTTGGAACGAACCTTTTCCGTTTTTTCATGGCTAACGTCCATTTCAGGAAGTTTTGCCGTCATTAAAAGGATAGATGCAATAACGGGAAGAGATGCCCAAAAAAAGGTAAGGTACGTCCAGTATTGATTGCCAATAAATTGAAGAACGACCGTGCTGATGAGCACAACGCCGACCAACCCATAGCCGTAAAGAGAATGGAGCGTACTCATATCCTTGTCGGGAGTATCCGATGGCAATGCGGCAACGGTGGGGCTGATTAACACTTCACCAAGCCCTGCAGCAACAGAAAAAAGAATTGTGCCTATAACAAGTCCTATATAGGCGTAATTAGGCTGTATCATAGGAATTAAAGCGTATAGACATAATCCCGCTGCCGTCAACAAAGGCATTATGCGAAGTGTTTTGTGTATATTGAAATATTTGCTCAAAAAGCTGAAAATAAGGTCTATGCCAAGCTGTGTGCAAAAGTTGATTAGTACGAGCGTTCCGAGCAGCGTGTAAGAAATCCCGTATAATTCTCTAAATGTTGCAAACAACAGCGGCGGTAAACTAAACACCGACGACATAGCAAGATATGTAAAGTAGCAGGTGTACTTTGTTCGTTTATATTTTGCTTTTTCCATGGTTAAAACTCCTGATATATGTTGAATTACCTTGACGAAAAAATGTCACTATGATATAATTATAACGCCAAAAAAAGTGAAAATATATAACGATTATATGTTTTTATGGTAAAATAGTGTCAATATGAGGGTTTATATGGATAATATTATTTTTTCATTTGACGAAACAAAACGAGAACGGTTTGAGTACCCCAATCGCTCCTTTCCATTTATTACGTGGATAGGGAGTTTTAAGACTTTTGCCGACCGCTGTTTGGTCTGTCACTGGCACGGCGAATTTGAATACGACGTGGTGCTGTCGGGATGTGTAGATTATTATATCGACGGAAAGCATATAAGGGCAAGCCAAGGGGACGTGGTTTTTATCAATTCAAACGCTATGCATACGGCAACGCAGGTTGGCAATGAATGTGCAAGTATATATACTGTCAGTTTTTTGCCGTCGTTATTTACCAGTGGGAATAATACTCCTTTTTATAAAAAATATTTTCAGTCCATATTGCAATCGAATATAAAAGGTTTTTTCGTAGATAATAAAACAAGTACGGGAAAACGGATAACGGAATTGTTGCAAAAAATATATGCTTTTGAATTAGAGGAACCTGAATATTACGAGCTTTTATGTATAAGTTTTATGAGTGATATTTGGCAAAATACGCTTGCATATATCAAAGAAGAAGAGCAACAACTTTCTTCGCTTGACACCAACGATGAAACGCAGAAAAGGGTAAAAGATATTCTTTTTTACATACACGAACATTACGCGGAAGATATCCGTATAGACGATCTTGCGCATTATGCGCATATCTGCCGAAGTGAGTGTTTCCGTTGTTTTAAGCGATATTTCAACAAAAGCCCTATGAGTTATTTGACGGAATATCGTTTATCTTACGCTGTAAAAGCATTGAAGGACACGGAAAAATCCGTTACTGAAATTGCAATCGAGTGCGGATTTTCAACTGCGAGTTATTTTGGAAAACAATTCAAAAAGGCATACGCCATTACGCCTTTACAATTTAGACAATCATTACAAGCACAGGATAAGAATGGATAAAACCTATAATTGTGGGAATAAAACAAGAATATTAAGAAAGATAAAGTAATCTTGAGGGCTGACGGAAAATAAACCGTCAGCCCTTGAATTTTGTCCCGATCAAACAAAGAAAGGCAAAATGATTGAATTATTTATATGAATATGATATAATAAACACACTGATAAGAATTTGACGAGACCATTCCTATGAAAAAATCATTTATGTGTAGTTTAATCTGCCACAACGGAATAGTAGGCGGCGCTTTATA
The DNA here is from genome assembly GCA_045632625.1 of Candidatus Scatosoma sp. Lineage (GTDB taxonomy): Bacteria > Bacillota > Clostridia > Christensenellales > Borkfalkiaceae > Scatosoma. The sequence continues at coordinate 3,180 of JAZQWZ010000024.1, forward strand.
TCTTGACGAAAATTCGCTTACTTATAAGACGAATAAACTGACGGTAGATAGAGCGTATAGAAATCTCGTTTTGCCACTTAATCAAATCGCAGAGCTTACTTGGAAATGGATTGTTTTTCCCGTCGCAACGTTTCATATGACGAGCGGTGAAAAATACAAAGTTATGATATTCAATAAAAGGCGTTTCCAAAAATACTACGCTGAAGTCAGACAAGACTAAAAAAGCTAACCAATTCATGAAGAAATATATTGCAAACATCATCACAAGCAGCAGGATAATATTTAGTTTACCTCTTTTATTTATTCCTTTGTCGTCAGCGTGGTTTTATGTGTTCTATCTTTTTTGCGGTTTTACCGATATGATTGACGGA
>JAZQWZ010000025.1:0-2988 GCA_045632625.1 Candidatus Scatosoma sp.
ACTTATTTTGCGCAGTTTTCTTTCAAGATTTCAAGGTTTGCCATAATTTCTTTAGGCATCTTATCGCCGAAGTTTTCAGCGTAGTAACCTTCGATTTCTTTTGCTTCTGCTGCCCAACGTTCTTTGTCAACTTCCAAAAGCTTGTCAAGCGTTGCTGCGTCGATATCGCAGTTTTCGATGTTGATGTCTTTTGCGTAAGGAAGGTAACCGATAGCCGTTTCTTTTGCGTCTACTTTGCCTTCGCAACGGTCCAAAATCCAGTCGAGTACGCGCATGTTGTCGCCAAAGCCAGGCCACATGAAGTTGCCGTTTTCGTCTTGACGGAACCAGTTAACGTTGAAGATCTTGGGTTGCTTGTCAGCGGGAACTTTCGCGCCCATGTCAATCCAGTGTTGGAAATATCTATCTACGGAATAGCCCATGAAAGGTTTCATTGCCATAGGGTCGTGACGAAGTACGCCTACTGCGCCCGTAGCAGCTGCCGTCGTTTCGGAAGACATGATCGTACCAACGAACGTACCGTGGTTCCAGTCGCGGGATTGATATACAAGTGGCGTCGTGGTTGCACGTCTGCCACCGAAGATGATTGCCGAAAGGGGTACGCCTGCTTTGGAGTTGAATTCAGGCGAAATGCAAGGGCAGTTTTCTGCGGGAGCCGTGAAACGGGAGTTGGGGTGCGCTGCGTTTACACCGCTGTCGGGCGTCCAAGGGTTGCCCTTCCAGTCGATAAGGTTTGCAGGCGCTTGCTTCGTGAGTTTTTCCCACCAAACGGTGTTGTCTGCAGGGTTAAGAGCAACGTTCGTGAAAATCGTGCCTTTCTTGGTTGCAGCAAGTGCGTTGGGGTTGGATTTTTCGTTCGTGCCGGGAGCAACGCCGAAGAAACCGTTTTCAGGGTTAGCTGCCCAAAGTCTGCCGTCTTCGCCAACTCTAATCCAAGCGATATCGTCGCCTACGCATTGTACTTCGTAGCCAGCGTCAAGGTATTGCTTGGGAGGAATCAACATTGCAAGGTTGGTTTTACCGCAAGCGGAAGGGAACGCAGCTGCAACGTATTTAATTTCCTTATCTTGGGGACGTTTAACGCCAAGGATAAGCATGTGTTCAGCCATCCAGCCTTCTTTTCTGCCAAGGTTGGTAGCGATACGAAGCGCAAAGCACTTTTTACCCAAAAGTACGTTACCGCCGTAAGGAGAGTTTACGGAAATAATCGTGTTGTCTTCAGGGAAATGCATGATATATCTCTTTTCAGGGTTTACGTCGCATTTTGCGTGGAAACCTTTTACGAAATCGCCGTTTTCGCCAAGTGCGTCCAAGCACATTTTGCCTACGCGCGTCATGATCATCATGTTCAAAACAACGTAGATGGAGTCGGTAATTTCGATACCGATTTTCGAGAAAGGCGAACCTACTACGCCCATGGAATAAGGGATAACGTACATCGTTCTGCCCTTGTATGCGCCTTTTGCAATTTCGTTAACCATTGCATACGCTTCCTTGGGTGCTTTCCATTTAACGATGGAATGAGGCATTGCGTCTTCTTCGTTTTCGCAGCAGATAAACGTTCTGTCTTCTACGCGGGCAACGTCGTTTTCAGCCGTTCTGTGGTAATAGCAATCGGGAAGAAGTTCTTGGTTTAATTTGATGATTTCGCCCGTTGCGCACGCTTCTTCACGAAGCGCGTCTCTTTGCTTGTCGCTGCCGTCGATCCAAACCACTTTATCGGGTTGTGCGAACGCTTGGCAATCTGCAACAAATTGAAGCACTTTCTTATTGTTCGTCATTGTAATTTCTCCTTGACTTTTATATTTCTTCTTTTTTGTATTGTGTGGAATTTGCATTTCTTTTATTCCGCTATAGCGGAAGAAAAAACCATTCTCTCCACCAAATACCATTATAACATATATTTTTCCACTTGTAAACAGTTTTTCGACGAAATTTTTACCAAACGCGAAAAAAAATGGCAGTGTACTCTTGTAAAAATCGAAAAGCGTGATATACTGTTTGCCCAAACGCCGTTTTAGGCAAACTTTTAAGGGGGAGTTTATGAGAGATAAATACAACGATAATAAGCTTGCGGAAGAATTTGATTTGATTGTTTTGACGGATAATACCCACCACCGCGGTTTATCCTGCGGGGATTTAGGCACGCTCACCTATGCGTACACAGGTAAAAACCACCCTTTATACGCCGAATTTGCTTGCGCGGACGGTTCAAAAAAGGAAGAACCGCTTGCTCTTGACGAGTTTCGCGTACTCAACGAGCGTAATCCCGCCGATTTATCGTTAATCGTTGCCTATATGCAAAAAAATTATAAACAGCGCTTTTCCGTTTGAGAAAACTTTGTGAAAAAGGCGCACGGTGCTTGACAAACGCTTGCAAAAGGACTATACTGTATGTTATAATCGAAAAAATCGGTTTTAGTCCCTTTTGAAATGCAAAAAAGGAATAGCAAACAAATGAGAATTGTAGTAAAAGTCGGCACGTCAACTTTGACGCACGCAACGGGAAAATTAAACGTTAAACGCACGGGCGCGCTTTGCGGTGTTTTGAGCGATTTAAAAAACGCGGGGCACGAAGTTATTTTGGTTTCCTCGGGCGCTATCGGTATGGGCGTGGGCAAGCTTGCGCTCAAAGAAAAACCTGCGGATATCCCCACGAAACAAGCGGCGGCGGCCGTTGGACAATGTGAATTGATGTACACCTACGATAAAATGTTTGGGGAGTACGGACACACGGTTGCGCAACTGTTATTGACGGGCGCGGACTTTTCCGCTGAGGATAGGCACGAGAATTTTAGCAACACCGTTAAACGATTGTTGGATTTGGGCGCACTGCCTATCGTAAATGAAAACGATACGATTGCAACGGAAGAAATTAAGGTGGGCGACAACGATACCCTTTCCGCACTCGTTGCGGCGAGTGTGAAAGCGGACGTACTTATCATTTTATCCGACGTGGCGGGGTTGTATTCCGCCGATCCGCATAAG
>JAZQWZ010000026.1:0-2089 GCA_045632625.1 Candidatus Scatosoma sp.
AAATCGGTACTGCTGTGGCCGACGTTTTCAAAGGTCTTGGGCGCAACGATAGTACGCGGTGAACGAATACCTGCCCCCATCAAAAGCTCCGCCGTACGTATTTTATTGTCACAATTTTCTATCGCTTTCGCACAGTTGAACGTACGCACGCCAAGCCGTTCGAGCGAGCGGCATAAATACACGTCCTTATCCCAAAAAATTGCAAAATTAGGTAACGGCATATCGGGCGCACCGCCTACTTCGTGCATGAGTTCGGCATTCGTTTTCATTTGCAAAACAACGCCGCGCGCACTTGCCGCGTGTTTGAGCATTGCGTATAATTCTTCGTATTTAACTCCGTGTAAAAATTCGTTGACAACCAACCAACCCGTTTTTTGCACTGTGCCTATCTCCCATAAGATTTTTATACTATCATTATAGCAAATTTTTCCGCATAGTGCAACCCCTGCGCGTTATTTTTTTAGGTAATCGAGCACAAACTGCGACAAAAGCGCGGACGCGATGGGCAAAACCGCTTCGTCAAACCGTGTTTTGGGGTGATGCAGGGGATATTTATAGCCATCGGCAATTCGCCCTGCCGCAAGGACCATAAACACGGACGGGATTTCGTGAGAAATATACGCAAAATCCTCCGAACCGCCGCCTTTGCCGTCAGTAACGACTACTTGCTTTTCAGGAAAAAGGTTTTCCGCACAGGTCTTGGCAAGCTGAACAAGCGTTTTATCGTTTTTCAGCGTTGGACAGCCGCCTGTAAAGGTTAATTTTCCCCTAACGCCCACACTTTTGGCTTGCGCCTTGACGATTTCTTGCATGCGGTTTTTGATTTTTTCGCGCGTGGTTTCGTTGTACGCACGCACCGTGCCTTGCAGTACCGCACTTTCCGAAATCGCGTTGCCAGCGCTGCCTGCTTGTAATTTTCCCACCGTCAATACAAACGGATCGTCTACCTGCTGTTCGCGCGCAGGAAGCGTTTGCAGGGCAATCACCGTATACGCCGCCGCAAGCAAGGCATCCGCGCCTTGATCAGGCGTTGCCCCATGACAGGATTTGCCGTGAAATTGTATTTGAAAATAGTCGGCGGCAGGCGCGGCAATTTCTCGCGAAGAAAGCACTACCGTACCCGTCGGCAGGTCTATGCCCGTACTGACGTGCATGGCTACGGCGGCATTAGGCGCAGGGTTTTTGAGCGCACCGTTCGCTATCATCTCGCTTGCGCCTTGCAAAATTTCTTCCGCCGGCTGGAAAAGCAGTTTCACGCAACCCGTCAATTTGTCTTCCCTATCCTTTAAAAGTTTTGCCGCGCCCAGTACCGCCGCCGTATGGATATCGTGTCCGCAAGCGTGCATATTTCCCGTTTTACAGGCATATTCATCCCCCGTAGCCTCGTACATGGGTAGCCCGTCCATATCCGCGCGCAGTAAAATCGCCTTTTTACTGCGCTTGTTTCCTATCCAAGCAACTATTCCCGATTTACCGCAATTTTCAAAAGGGATTTTCAAGCTGGAAAGCTCGCGTTTGACGATCCCCACTGTATCGGGTAGAGAAAACCCCGTTTCCGCGTTGGCGTGCAGAGCGCGCCGAAGCTGGATTTGCCACTTAGTTTGTGCGTTGGCTTGCGCCGTTATATTGTTTTGCATACGTTACTCCTTTTTTCTTAATATGCACAAACAGCAAAAAAGTATCCGCATACAAATTATCGATAGATGTTTGGGCAATTTGCATAGGGTGTTTGGGTTTAACGGCACCGATTGCGCGGCGATATTCTACCCTGCGGCGGAAGATTTTTTAAGAGAATACAGCGGCAGATTAGTCGCTCATAAGAAATAAGGTTTTTACAGCGCAAGCAAAACCGCAACCTTTTCAGGTTGCGGTTTTTTGTTGATTAAGTTTTGTCTTTACACGCCAAACGTAAGCACGTGGTCAAGATAGCTGTACGTTCCGCCAACGGGATCGTATTTGTCAAATACTTGGAATACGATGCTAACGTGTTCAAAGCCTTCTTTGTCTTCGCCAAATTGATTTTTAATCGCCGTTTCCAAGCTGTCCATATCCAACGTGATAAGACCGCTTCTTTCGCCGCCGTTGCCGT
>JAZQWZ010000027.1:0-2566 GCA_045632625.1 Candidatus Scatosoma sp.
ACGTTTTCGTCTGTGCGGTTTTGCGTAACGCCGTTTTCGTCTAAATAGGACACCAAAATATCCGCGCCTTGGTGAATGCCCGTTACGATGGGACGCGCGCACAAAGTTTGCAAACGCGAAAGTACCATTTGCGTAGGGTACGTTTCCCCGTTTGCAGGGTAAGGGATTTGCGCCAAATAGCACGCTTCCGTCACGTTGGGCAAAATATAATCTGCTTGCCGACAAAGCTCGCGCATTTTCTCCACAAACGCATCGGTAAAGCCTGCATATAAATTACCGCCGTCGCCCATAACGGGGTCAACGATAAACAGCCCGCCGTCTTTCAAAAAAGAGTTTTTAATATCTTCGACAAGCTGAATTTGTTCTATGCTACCCAAATACCCGCTGTAAATGCAATCAAATTGCAAGCCAAGAGAATTCCAGTGCGCTAAAATAGCGGGAATATCGCCCGTCAAATCGCGAAAGGTGTAGCCGTCGAAGCCTCCCGTATGCGTAGAAAGCAGGGCGGTAGGCAAAACGTCGCAAGTGATACCGCAGGCGGAAAGTATAGGCAGGGAAACGCTTAACGAGCATTTTCCCACGCAGGATATATCATTGATGGCGAGTACGCGCATAAATATGAAATCTCCATAAAAGAAATTATATAAATCTATTATAAAATACTTGCTTTTTTTTGTCAATCGCATTAAAATAGTATACGTAAATAAATTTTCAAAAAGAAGGTATTTTTTATGGCAATTACGGGTGAAATCAACAAAACGACGGTTGCGTTTGAAGATTTTGAAAGTTACGAAAACCAAATCGTAACCATTAAAGGCACAATTCACAATATTCGTATGATGTCCGATTTTGCGTTTATCATCGTAAGAACGGCGCGCGAAACTATCCAGTGCGTGTATGCGGAAAGTTTTTCCGATTATCGTTTAACGGACGACGTGAAAGAAGAATGCGCGGCGAAAATTACGGGTAAGGTAGTGGCAGGCGAAACGCGCGACGGCAGTAAGCGTTACGAATTGCAAATCCACGGCATTGAGCTTTTGTCGCATCCTGCGGATATTCCGCCTGTTGTTATTACGAAAAAGCAAGTTAACTGCGATTTGCCTACCAAACTTGATTACCGCCCCGTAACCTTGCGTAATCCCAAGGAACGCGCGATTTTCAAAATGCAAGAAGGCATTGCACGCGGTTTTAGAGAATATTTGACCAGCCAAGGCTTTACCGTAATTCGTACCCCGAAAATCAACTTTGCGGGCGCGGAAGGCGGTACTAACCTTTTTAAGCTCGACTATTTTGGTAAAGAAGTGGCGCTTGCGCAATCGCCTCAGCTTTATAAGCAAATGCTTGTAGCTGTTTACGAACGCGTATTTGAAATTGCTCCCGTATTCCGCGCGGAACACCACGACACGTCCCGCCATTTGAACGAGTATATTTCGATGGACTTCGAAATGGGCTTTATCGAAAGCTTTGAAGACATTATGCAAATGGAAACGGGTGCGCTCAAATATATCATGAACTTGCTCAAAACGGAATATAAGAACGAGTTGGAACTTTTGCACGTAGACGTGCCTGAAATTACGGAAATTCCTACGCTGAAATTTATGGAAGCAAAGGAAATTATTATGAAGAAATTCAAATACCAACCCACGGATATGAAGGATTTCGACCCCGAAGAAGAACAAATCCTTGGCAAGTATGCGAAAAAGCAATTTAATTCCGATTTCATTTTCATCACGCATTATCCTTCCAAAAAACGTCCTTTCTACACGATGGACGATCCCGAAGATCCCGAATACACGCTTTCTTTCGACTTGCTGTTTAGGGGCTTGGAAATCACGTCGGGCGGTCAACGTGTGCACGATTATAAGGCGCAAGTAGAAAAAATGCAAAAGCTTGGTATGAGCCCGGAAGAATTTGAAACGTACCTTATGCTCCACAAATACGGCGCACCCCCGCACGGCGGTTTGGGTATCGGCTTAGAACGCTTGACGATGCACTTGCTCGGCGCGAAAAACGTGCGCGAAGCAACGATGTTCCCTCGCGATATCAACCGTGTAAGTCCATAATCAAAGCGACAAAACGCGATGAAAAAAGTCATGCAAATCAACGACCTTTGCTGTCAGCGTTGTGCCGACCATATGGCAACGAAAGTAGCCTTAGTGGACGGGGTGCGCGCGGCAAAGGGTAACTATAAAAAGCACTGTATTTTTATCGACGTGTCGGAGGACGTGACGGGCGAAATGCTCAAAGCTCCGTTCGAGGGTACGGATATGCAGGTGCTTTCGATAGAAAAGCGGAAAGGCATTTTTGGTTAAGAGTGAAAATTTGCTTGACCAACGCAAAAAAATGCGATATAATAACAATACAATAACAAAAATGAAAGGCGTTTGAACGAGGACAAGTCTTTTACGATAGCTCCGCAAAGAGAGATTCCGTTTTGGTGAAAGGAAGAGGGGGCGCGTAGCAAGGTATCACCTCATTAGCCGACTGAGTGAAAGCTATGGCAAGTAATTTGGTACGGGGTCGCGACCCGTTATCCTGCGCGGCAAATGATAGTTTGTTTTGGTGG
>JAZQWZ010000028.1:0-2288 GCA_045632625.1 Candidatus Scatosoma sp.
TTTTTTCTTCCTTGTTTTTCGTTTTTTTTCTCTTAGTCTAATTTTGTTCCGCAGGCGTTGCAGAATTTTGCTTCGGCTTTATTTTCTGCTCCGCAGGCTGTGCAAAATCGTTTTGCGGTGTTTGCGTAGTTGTTTGTCGAGTAATTATTGTTTGAATTTGAGTAATAAATAACTTCTTCGGCTATTTGCAGAGCTTGATCGTCAAGTTTCGATTGTTTTACCATTCCCCAAATTTGTGTAATCAACACAGGCCAAAAGAAAAACATTGAAATTGCAGTTGGAATTACTTGTTGTCCGAAAATTCCTACGCCTGCTTCAAAGTATATCTCGTTGTTTCGTGGTTGCAAACTAATCTTTAAAGCTGATTTCATACCAAGTACGCTCTTGAAAAAGCCACCTTTACGCAATGACATATCGTATCCTCCGTTGCTAAGTTGATCACAATTTACTTCATAGCCTTCTGCCCTAAATTGATCTGAGATTCTTTCTGCCATTGTTGGGATTAGGCTTGGAGAAGCGTATAATATTTTTTTTGTATTAAATGTTGCCATATTTTATTTATTAAGATTTTGAATTGAATGAATGTTGTAAACTGCATAAAGCACGCTTGATTCTGTTAGAAGTGCTTTTATTTCTGATAATTGTTCTTCATTGTATTTTTTCTCCATTGTTTGTAGCATTGAAACTACTTTTTGGGCTTGATTGAGCAATTCTTCTTCGGTTACAATGCCATCTTCCATAATTTTCTTGTATGAAGGGGTTTCCAAAACCGCTTCATCTATGTTTAAAATTCCTTCTTCGTTGAAAAACATCTTCGTTTATTTTTTTTGTGTTATTACTTTAATTTATTTCCACAGTGTTTGCAAAATGCCCAATCTTCGTTTATGATTTTTCCGCAAGCGTTGCAATAGTTTGCTTGCAAAGAAGGCGAAAGCAAAGGCTTGAAATTACGATATTGTTGGCTGTCTTTCCAACGCAAAATCTCTCTTACTCTCACCGCTGCAAAGGGATGCGACATTCCCATAATGACAGAAATTTGCAAAGCCTTATTCCAAAGATTGCTATTGTATATTTTGTCGTATTCATCTGCTTGTTTTGCCCATTCAATATTGTTAATATTTTCTGTAATGCTTTTAGGCCCTCCTGCAAGTCTTGACATTACCCTTGCAACTACTTCGGGAGAAGTTACTAATGCCGCACATCTATCACAAGAAAGTTCGCTTTTTCTATTCCAATAGTAGAGTGCGTATTCTATTGGTGCGGCTAACGAACCTAATATTCCTAATGCGTTTGCCCCAAGTCTAAGATAATTTGCCAAACTATTGTATAAAACATGTCGGCAAAGGATATGTCCGCATTCGTGTGCGATTACTGCGTCCAATTCCTCATCGTCCATCATTTCTACCAAGCCTGAGGTTATTGTTATAAAGATTTTTGTATCGCCAAAGGTGTATGCGTTTGGCATAGGATTCATTTCAAGATAGAATTCCGGCTCTTCTATGCCTAATCTCTGGCAAATCGGGGGCAAATGTCGGTAAATCTCGGGCAATTGCTTTGAAGAAAGTCTTATAGTCGAAGCCATATTGATTCCATACTGCAATTGCTCCAAACCTAATGCCAATATTTTCTTCACCAAAAGAGGAAATCCAGGTATGCTTTCAAGTTGTTGCAACGCCGCTGCGTCTTCCGGGTGAATAAATTCCGAGGGTTTTATCATTTTTTTAACGTTTTTTTATTTCGTAACCAAGTTTTATCAATAGTTTTATGGTATTTACAGCCATTTCTCTATCGTATGCTTTTTCGCTTTCTGGCAATTGCGAATAAGGAATCATACATGGATTTTGTTTTTTCTCATCATCACGCTTACTTCCATAACTCCAACCCTCTGCTTTGCGGTTTACTGCCCAGACTTCGTGAGCATTTTCGGCTATTGCTTCTCTTAATTCTTCTAACTCTTCGGGTAATTCCACACCCGTCAAGTCAATTGGTTTTGGTTCGTATGTTTCCATATCGTTTATATTTGTTATGATTAAATAATTCTTTGAATCTGCCCAAGCATCTGCAAATTTTTCGATATTATATTCATCTTGCGAAGTAGTGGAATCGGGATCAAAAATCGTTATTATTCCTTTTTCTACATCGCAATCAAGCACAACAACTGTGTGATCGGGCTTTTCTCCAATTAAAATATCTTCAAAATATTCTTCTATTTCGTTTCCACTTAATTCTCCCCCATCAACAACTGCCATAACACCATATCCTTGCTTCAATGCTTGACATATATCATT
>JAZQWZ010000029.1:0-15270 GCA_045632625.1 Candidatus Scatosoma sp.
CAAAATTTACTGTATTTGCGTGAAAAATATCCTACCGCAACCGCGCAGTTTTTAACGGAAACGGCAACGGATAGCGAAATTGCGTTTATGATAGAAAACAAGCTGGACGCCGACCTTTGGGACGAATGCGTTACCAAAGAAAAGGTGGATACACTGCACGCGCACGGTTTAAAAGTCAACGTTTGGACGGTGGATACCATTGAACGCGCCAACGAAATGAAAGCTTGCGGCGTGGATTTTATCACCAGTAATATCTTGGAATAACTGTAAAAAATTTCCACGCGCGCGTTTATAATACGCGCGTATGGGGTATAAATAGACAATAGGGCTTTTTAAAAGCAAAAAGGAGAACTACATTGAACAAGAAAAAATCTTGGTTTTGGGTGGTGCTTGGCGTAATTGCGCTGGCGCTTGTGGCGTTTTTTATTGCCGACGCATTAAATGGGGCGAAGGAAATTTCCTCTTCTGAGTTTATTGCCCACCTTGCAAACGGCGAAATTCACGAATTGTATATTGACGCATATAACTGGACAGGGTATACCTTGGATGAAAACGGTATGCGGACCGCCGCTTTTACGGCAACTATGCCCAGCATTTACGATTATCAATCCTTTCAAACGCTTTTGGCGGGATTGAGCAGTGGCAATCTCAACGTAAAAATCAGTATGGCAGACCCTAACGCGGGCAGTATGTGGTCGAGCTTGCTCCCTATTTTGGGCATCGTACTCGTATCGGTAATCTTCCTTTGGATTATGCGCAGTGCGGCTGGCGGCGGCGCGCCCAACATGAGCATCAACAAAAACAAAGCGCACGTACAAAACAATTTGCACGTTCGTTTTGCGGACGTTGCGGGCGCGGAAGAAGAAAAGGAAGAATTGCAAGAAATTGTCGATTTCTTGAAAAACCCCAGAAAATTCTCGTCGCTTGGCGCACGTATTCCGTCGGGCGTATTGCTTGTAGGGCCTCCGGGAACAGGTAAAACACTGTTTGCCAAGGCAGTAGCCGGCGAAGCGGGCGTGCCTTTCTTCTCGGTATCTGGCTCCGCCTTTGTGGAAATGTACGTGGGTGTGGGTGCGAAGCGTGGGCGCGACTTGTTCGATATGGCGAAAAAGGCGCAGCCGTGTATCATTTTCATCGCCGAAATTGACGCAGTGGGCAGACGCCGCGGCGCAGGGCTTGGCGGCGGCCACGACGAACGCGAACAAACGCTTAACCAAATTCTCGTGCAAATGGACGGCTTTGAAGCCAACGAAGGTATTATCGTGATGGCGGCGACCAACCGTGAAGATATTCTTGACCCCGCGTTGCTTCGTCCCGGTCGATTTGACAGACGCATCAACGTGAACTTGCCCGACGTGAAGGGACGTGAACAAATTTTGAAAGTGCACGCAAGAAACAAACCTATGGCGCCCGACGTAAACTTTAAAACGGTAGCGCGCATCACGGCAGGGTTCTCGGGTGCGGAGCTTGCAAACCTTTTGAACGAAGCGGCTATTTTAGCTGCGCGCGCAGGCAAAAAGACAATCGGCAATTTGGAATTGTACGATGGTATTAACAAAGTAATTATGGGCCCGCAAAAGAAGAGCCGCGTCGTAACCGAATCGGATAAACGCTGCACGGCGTACCACGAAGCAGGCCACGCGATTTTGGCTTGTCTTTGCAAATATTGCGATCCCGTACACGAAGTTTCTATCATTCCCCGCGGCCGCGCGGCTGGCTATACCATGACGCGCCCTGAAACGGACGATAACGACGTTTCGTATAACAAGCTGATTGATAACATTTGTATGTCCTTAGGCGGCAGAGTTGCGGAAGAGCTGGTTATCCAAGACGTAACGACTGGCGCAAGCGCCGATTTACAACACGTATCTTCACTTGCGCGCCGTATGGTAACGCAATGGGGTATGAGCGACAAGCTTGGGCTTGTGGCATACGACAGCGACCAACCGGTGTTTATGGGTATGGAATACGGCCATTCCGAACGCACGTACTCGCAAGAAACAGCCAGCGTGATTGACAGCGAAATTCGCCGTTTAATCAACGAAGCGCATGAACGCGCGGTGAAGCTTTTGAAGGACAACCGCGAAATTTTGGATAATATGTCCCGCGTGCTTGTGGAAAAGGAAACCATTTACACGGAAGAAGTGGCAATGCTCATGAAAGGCGCGTCGTATAAAGAAGTAATCGCGTTTATGGACGAAAGAGAAAACACGCATAAGGATAATCCGTTTATGTTCGCTACGCAACCGAGTAAGGAACACGTAGTACAAGACGAAACGGAACAACCTGCGGAAAGCGTGGCTGAAAGCACGGAAAACACTGCGGAAAGTGCGCCTGTTGAAACGAAAGAAAGCGCGGAAACGGTTGAAAACACCGAAACTGCGCAAGAAAAAGACGAAGAATAATCAATAAGAAAGGGGGCGACGGCAAAAGTTGCCCCTTTCGTCAAAGGAAAATAATCATGAATAAACCCAAAAAACGCAAATCGTTTAACGTGGATTTTCAGCAAAGAAAAGTGCCTATTTCCCTGATAGACACTGCCGTTGCGATAGACACTTTTGAGAAAAAGGATTTAAAAACCCGCGCGGCGTACATTATGCTCAACGGAGCGCCGACGTTTGCCGTAAACGAAAAGGCGGACGGACGGTTTGCGCTGTTGGCGGCGGAAAAGGATTTTCTTGCAGCAAAGCTTGCAGGCGTAAAAGAATGCGATGTGCGCGTGTATGCGTTCACGGAAGAGCACGCCGAATCGTTTAGTATCGTTGAACGTTTGAAGGCGGGCGATATGGGCGCTATGGAGCAGGCGTACCAAATGAAGCGTTTGGTGTCGGAGTTTGATTTCACACAAGAGGACGTGGCGGCTTTAATCGGCTGTTCGCGTCCTGCGGTAGCCAACACTTTGCGGCTTTTGACCTTAGAGCCTGCGGTGGTGGGTTTGATTGAAAGCGGAAAATTATCCGCCGGGCACGCGCGTACACTCGTGCGTGTACCACAAGATAAACAGCTCGCCTTTGCACAGGAAGCAATCAAGCGCGGCTATTCCGTGCGTGAAATGGAGCGTGCGGTAAAAGTATTTTTAACGCCGCCCGAAGTGATGCAGGCGGAAACGCAAGCCAAAGCCAACGCGAAAAGTGCGGAACTGAAAGCGTTTGTCGAGCGTATGCGCGCGGTGTACCGCACCAAAGTTTCTTTGATCGGTAACGACAAAAAAGGGCGTATTTATATCGATTATTATTCCCCCGAAGATTTATATCGCTTTGAGGAGCTTTTGGATATTATCGAGCAACGCTTTTAAGAAAATGGCTCAGTCACATCACTTGGTTGATTTTTGACGGAAAACTACTACGAAATACTGCGTGTATTTGCTCGGTTACAGACCGCTAGGGGTATGCGCCCTCACAAAACACTTGTCTTTCTTGTATTTTTCTCGTCAATCGCTGAAAAAGCTTTCAGCTAAAATCAACCATTTTCTGTGACATAGCCAAGAAAATAAAACACGAATACAAACAAGCAAATCCCCCCAAACTAAACCAAGGGGGGATTTTTGTATGCCAAAAACAAAGAAAGAACAGGGCGGCGCTGGCTCGCTGTTAAAAGGCGCGGCGTGGATTGCGCTGGGCGGGTTTATTGCCAAAGTAATCGGGGCGGTGTACCGCATTCCGCTTACCAACTTAATCGGCGGCAAAGGTATCGGGCTATATCAAATGGTGTATCCTGTGTACTGTCTGCTGTTGACGGTTTCGGCAACAGGGATACCCTCGTCGATTGCCAAACTGACCGCTGAGCGAATCGGTCGGGGCGAAAGCGAGAAACCGCTGTTTAAAACGGCAATGCGGTTGTTTTTAATCATAGGCGCTATCGGCACGGTGGTGATGTGCGTCGCGTCCCCCTTTTTATCCAAAGCGCAGAGCAGCGAAGAAGTTTTATTTGGGTATTTCGCGTTGGCGCCGTCGGTGTTTCTCGTAGCGATTATTTCCGTTTTTCGGGGGTATTTTCAAGGTAAAAACCGTATGTTTCCTACGGCGGCGAGCGAGATTATCGAACAGGCCGTCAAGGTGGGTGTGGGGCTGTTTTTTGCGTGGAAATTTCGCGAAAACATTGCGCTTGCCGTGGTGTATTTGCTTTTAGCCGTATCGATCTCCGAGCTGGTCGCCTGTCTATTTATGGCGCTTGTCTACCGCAGACATCAACGCAAGGAAAAACCACAAAAAACACAAAAAGACGGGGGCAGGGTTGCGATGAAACATATTTTACGCATCAGCTTACCCGTTACTGTTGGCTCAGTTTTAATCCCGTTATCGTCGCTTATCGACAGCGTTTTTGCGGTGCGGTTGCTTAGAGTGTACGCAAGCGACGCAGTTAGTTTATACGGCTTATTTGCAGGGGGCGCAGTGACGGTTATCAACCTGCCCGTGTCCGTTTGTTACGGTATCGCGGCGGCGAGTATTCCTGCCGTAGCAACAGCAAAAGCGCAGACGGAACGCTTGCAAAACGGCAATGCGGAAAACACGAAAAAACGCGTAAAAAATATCGTACGGCGCAAGTGGTTGTTTTCGCTTTTTATCACTGCCTTGATAGCCCTGCCTGCGGCGGTGGGCTTATATATCTTTGCCGAGCCGATTTCCAAAATTATCTATAAAAATTTAAGCGCCAACGAGCTGGAAATATTGTCGGGGCTTATCCGCGCGTTTTCGTTGTCGGCATTTACGCTGTCCTGCGCGCAAACACTGTCGGCGTGCCTAACAGCGCAGGGTAAACCACAGCATTCCGCCCTGTCGATGGGGCTGGGTATGGCGGTAAAAACAGCGGTGTACGCAGTGCTTTTGAAAAATAAGCAAATCTCCGTTTTCGGGCTGGCGTATGCGACGAATATCGGTTATTTGGTTGCTTTTTTTATGGATTTGGTGTATAATTTTATTGTATCGAGAAAACGCGGCGCTGAAAAAGCGAGCCCGCGCAAAAAACCAAAGGAAGAAACCATATGATTACGATTATCGGGCTTGGAAACGAGAAAGGGGATTTGACCAAACGCGGCGAAGCGTGCATTTTACAAGCGGCGCAATCGGGTGCAAAAATTTTGGTGCGTACGGCGCTTACCAAATCCTATCAATCGGTGTTGGATTTGGGGGTGGAGCACCAAACTCTGGATGAAATTTATGCAAAAAGTAAAAATTTTGCTACGCTTACCAAAAATTTAGTAAAAATGGTGGCGGATAGCGGCGAAAACACCGTGTATCTCGTGGACGGCAACGTAACGGAAGACGTGTCCGCAAAGGCACTTATCAAGCGTTTTAAAAATAAAGTGCAGGTGATTGACGGTGTGTCCAAGGTAGCGCAAATTGCCCGTGCGGCTTGTCTTGGCGGCTGTTCCTACACGGCTGTTTCCGCATACGAGCTTTTTGACGAAGCGGCGCAAGGCACGCTGTCCTTGCCCTTAATCGTTTACGATTTGGACGATAGAGCGTTTGCAAGCGATTGTAAACTGTTGCTTGGCGATTTGTTTGGCGAAGAAAGCAAAGCGAAATTTATCCAAGACGGAAAAGCCAAAACAATCGAGCTGTTTGAGTTGGATAGAGCTAAGCAATACGATTATTCGACGGCGCTTGTGATTGAAAAAACACCGTTATTAGACAAAAAACGTTTCACGTTAAACGATTTACACGAAATCGTGATGCGGTTGCGCGCGCCCGATGGGTGTCCTTGGGATAGAGTGCAAACGCACGAAAGCATTAAGATGTCAGCGGTAGAAGAAGCGTACGAGCTGGTGGACGCCATTGATTTGCAAGACGATGATAAAATTATGGAAGAAACGGGCGATTTGTTGATGCAGGTGGTTTTCCACGCGGTATTAAAGGAAGAAACGGGTGTGTTTACGCTTACCGACGTTATTTCCAATCTTTGCGAAAAGCTGATTTTTCGGCATTCACACGTGTTTGGCACGGACGGTGCTGCGGATGAAAACGGTGCGCTTTCCGTTTGGGAAGCCAACAAAATGAAAGAAAAGCACCAAGAAACGTATGCGGATTCCGTCAACGACGTGCCCAAATGTTTCCCTGCGGCGATGCGTGCGCAAAAGGTAGGAAAACGCGCGGCGAAGGCGGGTTTGGATTTTGCAAGCGTAGAAGACGCGGTTACAAGAGTGCAGGAAGAATTGAACGAATTTTTACAGGCGAGAAAACAGGGCGATAAAGCGCAAATCGAAAAGGAGCTTGGCGACGTGTTGTTCTCCGTGGTAAACGTAGGGCGAAAGGCGGACTGTGACACGGAAAAGGCTTTAAAGGAAAGCAC
This sequence comes from Candidatus Scatosoma sp., assembly GCA_045632625.1. Taxonomy (GTDB): domain Bacteria; phylum Bacillota; class Clostridia; order Christensenellales; family Borkfalkiaceae; genus Scatosoma. The sequence continues at coordinate 6,289 of JAZQWZ010000029.1, forward strand.
CGAGCGTTTTGCAAAGCGATTTACACTGGCCGAAAGTATGGCGCTCGCGGACGGAAAAGCGGTAACAACGCTTAGCGAAAGCGAATGGGATAGCTACTACGTATCCGCGAAAAAACAACTGCAAGAAAACAAGTAAAACGACCAAAGGACGGGGGCAGGTATGCGATTACAGCCGATTTGTATCGGAAACGTTACAATTAAAAACAACGTGTTTTTAGCGCCGCTTGCCGGTTACACGAATTATGCAATGCGCAGGCTTTGCAAGGGTTACGGCGTAGGGCTTTGTTATACGGAGATGGTTAGCGCAAAGGGCTTAAAATACGGCAGTGAAAACACGGAAGAACTTTTGTATACCAACGCCGACGAAGGGCTTTGCGCGGCGCAAATTTTTGGCAGTGAGCCAGATACTATGCGTCTTGCTTGTGAACATAAGGCGTTACAGCCGTTTCCCATTATCGATATTAATATGGGTTGTCCCGTGCCGAAAATTTACAAAAACGGCGAGGGAAGCGCGCTTTTGGAAAACCCGCTTTTGGCGGAAAAAATCGTACAGGAATGCGTAAAAAGCGGTAAAATCATTACCGTAAAAATGCGTATCGGCGTTCGCGATAACGAACATATCACCAAGGAATTTGCCAAGCGCATGGAAGGCGCAGGCGCAAGCTTGATTACCGTGCATGGGCGTACGCGAGATAAAATGTACGCAGGGGAAGTGGTGTATAGCGAGATAGCGGCGGCGAAGAATGCTGTGCAAATCCCCGTAATTGCCAACGGCGGCGTGTTTAGTGATAACGATGCGATGACGCTTATGGAAAGGACGGGCGCGGACGGCGTAATGGTGGCGCGGGCGGCGCTTTTCGACCCGCAGGTGTTTTGTCAGTTGACGGGAAAAGCGCGCGAAAGTAAGCTAATAATGTTTCAAAAACAAATGGAATGGACACGGCAGGTGTGCGACGAACGCTTTACAACCGTGTTTATGCGGAAGATGGCGGCGTTTTACGTGAAAGGTGAGCGCGGGGCGTCGGCGTTTAAGGAACGCTTGTTTAAGGCGGCTACACCCGAAGAAATTTTGCAAATCGCCGCGGAAATGTGGGGATAACTCAACGCAAGATAAAAAGTTGATGAAAAAATAAAAAAAGTAAGGAAATACATATAGAATAATTGCTTTTTTTGTAAAAATCGGCTATAATAGTCGATGGAAATAAGAAAAAAGTTTTGGAGGAACTATAAAATGCCCTTAGTAACAACGAAAGACATGTTCAAAAAAGCGTACGAAGGCAAATATGCAATCGGCGCGTTCAATGTGAACAACATGGAAATGATTCAAGCCATCGTGGAAGCAGCAAACGAAGAGAAATCTCCCGTTATTTTGCAGGTATCCGCAGGCGCAAGAAAGTACGCAAACCCCGTATATTTAAGACATTTGGTTGCGGCAGCGGCGGAAACGACGGATATTCCCCTTGCAATGCACCTGGACCACGGCGCGGATTTTGAAATTTGCAAAGCGTCCATCGACAGCGGTTTTACGTCGGTTATGATCGACGCATCCTCGCATCCTTGGGAAGAAAACATCGCAATCACCAAAAAGGTTGTTGAATATGCGCACGACCACGGCGTAGTGGTAGAAGCGGAACTTGGTAAGCTTGCAGGTATCGAAGACGACGTAAACGTTGACGCGGCTGACGCGCAATTCACTTCCCCTGACGAAGTGGAAGAATTTACGCAACGCACGGGTATCGACTCGCTTGCAATCGCTATCGGCACCAGCCACGGCGCATACAAGTTTAAACCTGGTCAAGATCCCAAATTGCGTTTGGATATTTTGGAAGAAATCGGCAAGCGTTTGCCTGGTTTCCCCATTGTTTTGCACGGCGCTTCGTCCGTTCCCCAAGACAAAGTTGCGATCGTAAATCAATTTGGCGGTCACATGCCCGACGCAATCGGTATTCCCGAAAGCGAGCTTAGAAAAGCGGCGCAAATGGCGGTTTGCAAAATTAATATCGACAGCGACCTTCGCGTAGCGTTCACGGCGGCGCTTCGTAAACATTTCAACGATTTCCCCGGTCACTTCGACCCCCGTCAATATCTTGGCGACGCACGCGCATGGATGAAAGAAATGGTAAAACATAAAATTGTCAACGTGCTTGGTTCTGCTGGCAAAATCTAAAATCAAAACGTAACAAAAAGCCGCTCCTTGAAAAAGGGGCGGTTTTCTTATATACATAATAGAATACGCGTACCTGCGCATAAAATAATCGGCAGCGCCAAACAGCGCCGCCGAAAAACTTATTTGCTTTTGTTTAAGATATTTACTTGATTGTGTTCGCAGTTGCTGTGGTCAACGTCAACAAATTTTACGTAGGGGTCTACGTAGAAGTGCGCGCATTTCCATTTTCTAAGCAAGATGGGTAACCACAAAGAGTAGATGCCACAGGTGATTATAGATAAAAAGCCCCATTTCATAAACGTAATTGCAGTGGCGGTAGTGTTTGCCTCAAAACAAACGGGGTGCCCGCTGATAATCGTGTGTCTCGCATTCCAACGGCAATGGATTAAGAATGCCCAAGCTCCGCCCCAACAAGAAAAAAACGCGCAGGGCAAACATACCAGCATAATAAATAAAAACGCCAGCAGTGCCTGTTGCGAGCACGACGCAATCAGAGCGAGTGTAACCGACACGCAAAATACAACGCAAAAAAGCACCACAAGCATATTTGCAAAACAGGCTTTAATACACGTGCCGATATATCCGCCGACAGAGCCTAAAAATTCACTTTTGTGAACGGGCTTAATCGTAGGTACACACGGCTGGTTGTTTGTTGCGTTGGGATGGAACATAGTTTCTCCTTCATCAAACGAAAAAGTTTGGATATATATAGTATACTATATATCAATAAAAAAGTCAATAGAAGAGAATACGGAAACCGTAAAAAAATAAAGAATTACCGCGCAGTGCGATGCACCGCGCGGCAGATGTACAATTTGGTTGAAATTATCTCATCGTAGGATAGCTGAAGTAAGCGGGTTGATAGCTTGCGTTCAATGCTCTTTGTTGTGCGGGAGCGTTGTAGAACGTTTGCATTTCCATTACAGGAGCTTCATCGTCGATAACCGTGTGAGCCGTTCTCCATTGTTTAACTTTAATGGGAAGCCACAAACCGAAGATGAGAACCGTGAATACGGTTGCGAAGAACCATTTGATACCTTTGAAGGTAAGGTTCCACGTTTTGCCCGTGAATTTCAAGCGGTAGCCGTTTACTCTGGTGTGTCTAACGAACCAACGTTGACGGATGTTGGAGAACCAAGCGCATGCGAATACGAAACCGAAGAAAGCGAGAACGCCGCCAACGATAAGTACTACCGTGCTGAGTTCAATAACTTCCAAAACGCCGAGAAGGAGGGGAGCTGCGAAGATTGCAAGAGCGAATACGAATGCCAAGAAAGCAACGACCGTTCTGCCAATCAAGCCACCCAACTTGCCGTCAAATTCACTCGTAGGGAGCACCGAGTAGAAGTTGTTGTACATGTTTTGTTGATGAGTGTTTTGTTGTTTAGCCATGGATAAAACTCCTTTATTTAGTATACTGTGTAATCATTATACATTACATTATATAAAATGTCAAGAGAAAATAGAAAAAAATTTTAAAAAAATTAGAAAAATTTTCATAAATCTATCACAATTCTAACAATGGAGCAATCGCGCCTGAAAAAAATGCGAAAAAAAAGAAAAAAGTGGCGTAGGCGGTGTTCAAATCATTGACGAAAAAGCAAAAGTATGGTAGAATATTACACGGACAAGCGATGTTCGTTATTTTCGCGTGCCCAAAAATACGAGAAATAAAATTTTTGTCAAAATAAAGGAGAATTTCACTATCGCAAACGTAAAAGTTGCAATCGTCGGTTTTGGTCGTATCGGCCGTCTTGCGTTCAGACAAATGTTCGGCGCAGAAGGTTACGAAGTAGTAGCAATCAACGACCTTACCAGCCCCTCCATGCTTGCGCACCTTCTTAAATACGACTCCGCGCAAGGCAGATACGCACTTGGCGATACGGTTTCCGCTGACGATGAAGCAGGTACGATTACCGTTAACGGCCAAACGATTAAAATTTACGCAGAAAAAGACGCAGTGAACTGCCCTTGGGCTGCTTTGGACGTAGACGTAGTGCTTGAATGCACCGGTTTCTACACCTCGAAAGCGAAATCCGAAGCGCACATCAAAGCAGGCGCGAAGAAAGTTGTTATCTCTGCTCCCGCAGGCAACGACCTTCCTACCATCGTTTACAGCGTAAACGAAAAGACGCTTTCCAAATCGGATGCGATCATTTCCGCAGCTTCCTGCACCACCAACTGCCTTGCACCTATGGCAAACACGCTTAACAAGCTTGCTAAAATCAAGAAAGGTTACATGACCACGATCCACGCATACACGGGCGACCAAATGGTACTTGACGGCCCCCACAGAAAGGGCGACTTCCGTCGTGCAAGAGCAGCAGCTGCTAACATCGTTCCCAACTCCACGGGCGCAGCAAAAGCTATCGGTCTTGTTATCCCCGAATTGAACGGCGTACTTGACGGTTGCGCACAACGCGTTCCCGTTCCTACCGGTTCGCTTACCCAACTCGTTGCAATTTGCGAAGGCGAAGTTGACGCAGCTACGGTAAACGCAGCAATGAAAGCAGCAGCTTCCGCATCCTTCGGTTACACCGAAGAAGAAATCGTTTCTTCCGACATCGTTGGTATTACCTATGGTTCGCTCTTCGACGCTACGCAAACGAAGTGCATGCCCATGGGCGATGGCAACACGCTTGTAAAGGTAGTTTCTTGGTATGACAACGAAAACTCCTACACCAGCCAAATGGTAAGAACGATTAAATACTTCGCAGAACTTTAATTGTTACTAAAAAATCAACACCGCACTCACAACGGGTGCGGTGATTTTTTTATAAAACCGTTGACTTTCTCGCGCGCGCGTGATATAATAAGGAAAAGGAGAATACTGTTATGAAACTGAAAAAATTATTTTCTATTATTTTAGCAACGATAACGGCGTCGGCAACGCTTTGCCTTTGCGCCTGCGATTTGTTTGGTGGTAGAACCTCGTCTCAGCAAGCCAAAAAACCCATTGATTATCAAAATATCGTGTGGAGCTGTTTGGGCGATAGTATCACGGATGAGTCAAACAGCGAAAAATATCCCACGATGCTCATGGATGAATACGGCTATAAGAGAATGAACAACTACGCAAAGAGCGGTGCGACCATCACAACGCTTAACGAAAGCAATAATTTGCAACAGCAAATTGAAAAAGTGGACAAAGAAAGTGATATCATCTCCGTGTTCGCGGGGGTAAACGACTTTATGTTTTATTCCGCACCCAAGGGCAAAAAGGGTTTTTCCGACGTGGAAACTTTTTACGGTGCTGTGGATACGCTGATAAAAGGCTTGAAGGCGCGCTGTCCTGATGCCTACATATTCTTTATCACGCCCTATAAATGCACTTGGAAAGACGGGCGCACGTACGATAAGGAAAATGCGGAAGGGTTGATTTTAAGCGATTACGTCAACGTGATCATTGATTTATGCAATCAATACAACTTGGATTATTTAAACTTGTTTGTGGACGGCGGTTTTGATTTTAATAACCCTATGTATACGGTTGACGGTTTGCATCCGTTGGGACGCTTCTACGAAGAATTTACAATGCCTATGATTGCGGAATTTGTGGAAGAAAATTACCCGTCCTTTGCAAAAGCGAAAATAAAAGACACGGTGCCCGTTGACGCGTAAAAAAACAGCGAAAAACACAAAAACACCCCACCCATGTACGCAATCAAATAAAAAACAACCCCCTTTCGGTATCTCGCCGAAAGGGGGATTTGTTATGCAAAATTCAATTAAAATTCAATCTTTTCTTGAATATAAGCAATCGCTTCCTCTACGGACACGCGGATTTGTTCCATCGTATCTCTGTCACGCACGGTTACCGTACCGTTTTCCAAGGTGTCGAAATCGACGGTTACACAGAAGGGCGTACCGATTTCGTCTTGACGGCGGTAGCGTTTGCCGATAGAACCGGTAATATCGTAGGTAGTGGGGAACTTCTTCATCATCTTTGCATAAATTTCGTCCGCTTTTTCGCTTAAATTCTTTTGCAAAGGCAACACGGCGCACTTATAAGGTGCAAGCGCAGGGTGTAAACGAAGTACCGTACGGATATCGTTCTTTTCCGCGTCCACCACTTCTTCATCGTAGGCGTCCGTCAAAAATGCAAGCACAACACGGTCAGCGCCGAGCGAGGGTTCTACTACGTAGGGTACGTAGCGTTCGCCTGTTACGGGGTCTACGTAATCGATGGGTTTACCGCATTCTTTCGCGTGTTGAGAAAGGTCATAATCCGTTCTATCCGCAATGCCCCAAAGTTCGCCCCAACCGAACGCGAATTTATATTCAAAGTCGGTCGTTGCCTTAGAATAGAAGCAAAGCTCTTCGGGGGAGTGGTCGCGAAGGTGCAGATTTTCTTCTTTCATGCCAAGCGACAACAGCCAGTTTTTGCAGAAATCTTTCCAGTAGGCAAACCATTCCAAATCGGTGCCGGGTTTGCAGAAGAATTCTAATTCCATTTGTTCAAATTCGCGGGTGCGGAAGGTGAAGTTACCGGGCGTAATTTCGTTTCTAAACGATTTACCCACTTGCGCGATACCGAACGGCACGCGCATACGCGTTGCGCGTTGCACGTTGGCGAAGTTGACGAAAATACCTTGTGCGGTTTCGGGACGGAGATATACGGTGTTTGCCGAATCTTCCGTAACGCCTTGGAAGGTTTTGAACATCAAATTGAATTTACGAATAGACGTGAAATCGTGGTTACCGCAGATAGGGCAAACGAGCTTGTGTTCGTTGATAAACGCTTCCAGTGCGTCGTTGTCCATGCTTTCCACCTTTACGTCCATGCCCTTTTTCGCTACGTACGCTTCTACCAAGTTATCCGCGCGGTGGCGAGCCTTACAGCTCTTGCAGTCCATCAAAGGGTCAGAGAAACCGCCGAGATGCCCCGACGCTTTCCAGGTGCGCGTGTTCATCAAGATAGCGCAATCCACGCCCGTGTTATGGGGATTTTCTTGCACGAATTTTTTCCACCAAGCTTTCTTTACGTTGTTTTTAAGTTCTACGCCCAAAGGACCGTAATCCCACGTGTTTGCAAGACCGCCGTAAATTTCACTGCCGGGGAAGATAAAGCCTCTGTTTTTGCACAGAGAAACGAGTTTTTCCATCGTTACAGCTCTTTTTTCTGCCATAAAAATAAACCTCTTTTGAAAAAATTTATAACAAAGTTATTATACGACATTTTCGCTGAATAAGTCAAACCTTTGCGCCAAGGTTTCTAAAAAAATTTCTTTTCTTACCAAAAAACTCAAAATTTCATCCTAAGAAAAGCTTTTGCATAGCAAAAATAAGAAAAAAACTGAAAATATTTTAAAAAAACACACGCTAAGCTATTCCATTTTATCGAAAAGTATGCTATAATAAGGTGAACGAGTATTTGCAGAAGGAGTACGGCTATGCTTTCGGATATTCAAATTGCGGAACAAGCAAAGCTTGACGATATTAGAGAAATCGCGAAAAAACTTGGTTTGACGGAAGATCATTTACAGCTTTACGGCAAGTATAAAGCAAAAATTTCCGTTCCGCAAGACAAAAAACGCGACGGGAAATTGATTTTGGTTACTTCCATCAATCCCACGGCTTCTGGGGAAGGGAAAACGACGGTGGCAATCGGGCTTGCCGATGGGCTTTCCAAGATAGGTAAATCCACTTGTTTGGCGCTTCGCGAACCATCGCTTGGCCCGGTGTTCGGCATCAAAGGCGGCGCGGCTGGCGGCGGATATGCGCAGGTGGTGCCCATGGCGGACATTAATTTGCATTTTACGGGTGATATGCATGCCATCACTTCGGCAAACAACCTGCTTTGCGCGTTAATGGACAATCACATTTTCCGCGGTAATGCACTCAATATCGATACGGATAATATTTATTTCCACCGTTGTATGGATATAAACGATAGACAGCTTATCAACATCACGACAGGCGGCGAAGGCAGGGGCGTAAACAGACAAGACCATTTCGATATCACGGCGGCAAGCGAAATTATGGCGGTGTTGTGTTTGGCTACCGATATTGACGATTTGAAAAAACGCTTAGGCAATATCATCGTTGGCTTGAATAAGGACGGTCAATACGTACGCGCGAGCCAAATCCCCGGCGCAGTCGGTTCTATGGCAGTGCTTTTGAAGGACGCGTTAAAGCCCAACCTTGTGCAAACGTTGGAACACACCCCTGCCATTATCCACGGCGGTCCGTTTGCGAACATTGCGCACGGCTGTAACAGCGTGCAGGCTACCTATGCGGCGATGGCGCTTGCCGATTACGCGGTAACTGAAGCGGGCTTTGGCGCGGACCTTGGTGCGGAAAAATTTTTGGATACCAAATGCCGAGTGGCTGGCATTGAGCCTGATTGCGTAGTCATCGTAGCGACGGTCAAGGCGTTGAAATTACACGGCGGCGCGGATAAAGCTACGCTTTCTACGGAAAACGTAGACGCGCTGAAAAAGGGCATGCCGAACCTTTTGAAGCATATCGAAAATATCGTAAACGTATACAAAAAACCCGCGGTAGTGGCGATGAACCGTTTTTATACGGACAGCCCGAAAGAGATTGAAACGGTTATGCAAGCCGTGCAAAACGCAGGCGCAAAGGTCGTGTTTACCGACGTATTTTTACACGGCGGCGAGGGCGGTAAAGAGCTTGCCCAAGCGGTTGTCGAAGCTTGTGAAATGAAATCGAAACTGTGCTATCCTTACGATTTGACGGACGGTATACAACAAAAAATCGAGAGTGTTGCAACCAAGATTTACGGTGCGGACGGCGTGGATTTTTCCAAGGAAGCGCTGGACAAAATCGCGTTCATTGAAAGCCAAGGCGAG
>JAZQWZ010000030.1:0-1689 GCA_045632625.1 Candidatus Scatosoma sp.
CGCGCACAATCTCTTTAAACGCGCGTCCGTCCATCTTCAAATTTTTAAACGAAAATTTGGTATAATCGTATTCTTTGCGTAATTTGATAAGCAACGCCACGCAGGAAACTACGTTAGAAATTACCGTTGCGTGCGCTACCCCTTCCACCGACATACCGAACGCAAGCACGAAAAATAAATTAAAAATCACGTTGACAAGCCCCGCGCTCGACAACACGATCAAGGGATATTTCGCATCCCCTTTTGCACGGAAAATAGCGCTTAAATAGTTAGTCAGCGCCACAAACGGCAAGCCTGCACAATAGATATAAGCATAACGCACAGCAAGCGTTAATAAACTGCCGCGATTTCCCATTGCCGTCAAAACCGAACGCGTAACGGCAATACCGATCACCGCACCGATAACGCCGAATATCACCGCCATCCACAGCGAAGTATGCACTGCTTTTTGCACACTGTCTTTATCATCGGCACCGATACCGCGCGCCACCACTACGTTTGCACCGATAGAAAACCCGATAAACGTATTTAAAATCAAACTCAAAAAAGGTCCCGTCGTCCCGATTGCCCCTACCGCGTTGGCTTCGCTAGATAAGCTAACCACCATCATGTCCGCTGCGTGGTACAGCGTTTGCAATAAGTTGGTAATTACAATGGGAATAATAAACAAAACCAGCGCTTTTAACAGTCGCCCTTCTGTAAAACGGTTACGTACCGCACCGTCCATACTCTTTTCTCCTTTTACGCTTTCAAGCGCGCAATAATCGCCTTTTTATCTTGGGCTTTAAATACCGTACTGCCGGCAACGATTACGTTTGCGCCGGCCTTTTTAATTTCCTCCACGTTTTCTTCCGTTACACCGCCGTCAATCTCAATGTCGATAGGCTTTCCGCAGGCGTCGGCAATGGCTTTTACTTGACGCAGTTTATCCAGCGCTTCGGGTATAAATTTCTGTCCGCCAAAGCCGGGAAATACGCTCATAATCAGCACCATATCACACATAGGGATTACGTCCTTAATGCAATCGACAGGCGTATCGGGATTGATTACCGCCCCGCATTTCACGCCCGTAGATTTGATAAGCTGTAACACTTCTTTCAAATTATCCCTGCACGCTTCATAATGCACAGTGATAATATCCGCACCCGCTTTCGCAAAGCGTTCCACGTACTTTTCAGGATGCACGATCATCAAATGACAATCGAGCGGAAGCGCGGTAATTTTACGCAAATCTTCCACCATTTTCAAGCCAAACGTAATGTTGTTTACAAACACGCCGTCCATCACGTCACAATGCACCAAGTCCGCACCGCAACGCTGTAATTCCTTCACTTCTGCGCCCATTTTGGAAAAGTCCGCCGATAAAATCGAAGGCGCAATTTTAATCGTTTCCATATATATATTCTCCTTAAACAAGTTGTTCTTCTTTCTGAATGATGCTTTCCTGCCCTTTCTTCTTTTTTGCAAAGTAGGGCAATACGTGAAAGCGAGTAATGGCTACAAGATTGACCGCAAGCTCAAACACGTAGGTGAGTGTAGCAAACAACGCCGCCGAAATCCAAATATTGTAGGCAATGGATAATACAGTGGGTGCAAGCATAGTAAAGCGTACGATTTTTAAGCTGCGAATACGGAAAATAAACGCATAAAATACAAGCGCAACCATGCACAGCCAGTCGGCAGGGTGTG
>JAZQWZ010000031.1:0-7524 GCA_045632625.1 Candidatus Scatosoma sp.
GGCGAAAACGCAGGACTTTTGGCGTTGCAAATTCTTGGTGTGAAGTACCCCGAAATTGAAGAACAACTCGTTGCTTATAAAAAAGCGATGCAAGATAAAATCAATGCGGACGACGCCGCGTTGCAAACGTTACTTTAATCAAACGTCGAATTTTTAACAAAATAAAAAATAATTTTTGAACGGAGATAGATTATGGAAAAGAAACAACAACTTTATGAAGGAAAAGCAAAAAAAGTATACGCAACGAGCGATCCCGACCTTGTTATCGTCGACTATAAGGACGACGCAACGGCAGGCAACGGCGCGAAAAAGGGCACGATTGCAGGGAAAGGTGTTATCAATAACCGTATGAGCAACTTCCTTATGCAAATTTTGGCAAAAGAGGGCGTAAAAACGCACTTTGTAGAAGAGCTTTCTCAAAGAGAAACGCTTGTAAAGAAAGTGACAATTTTGCCCTTGGAAGTAATTATCCGTAACATTTCCGCCGGTTCGTTTGCAAAACGCTACGGCGTGGAAGAAGGTATCGTTTTTGCTGAACCTACCATTGAATTTTCGTATAAAAACGACGCGCTTGGCGATCCCCTTTTGAACGATTACCACGCAGTTGCGCTTGGACTTGCAACGTGGGACGAAATTGCTACCGTTAAAAATATGGCGTTCAAGGTAAACGAGGTGTTGAAAGCATATTTCAAAAAACTTAACGTTACGCTTGTCGATTTTAAAATTGAGCTTGGTAAAACGTCACAAGGCGAAATCGTGCTTGCGGATGAAATTTCCCCCGATACCTGTCGGTTTTGGGATTCCACGACGGGCGAAAAGCTGGATAAAGACCGTTTCCGCCGTGATATGGGCGGCGTAGAAGACGCTTATCAAGAAATGATGCGCCGCGTAATGGGAGAATAATACTATGGCAGTGTTCGGCATTTTCGGCACGCAAACGGCGAACGTCGCGTCTACGACTTATTATGGGTTGTACGCACTGCAACATCGCGGACAAGCAAGCGCTGGTATCGTAGTCAACGACGACGGTGTTTTTCATGCGTATAAAGACAAAGGACTTGTCAACGACGTGTTCACGCCACGCGTGTTAAAAGACCTTGGAGCAGGACAAATGGCGCTGGGTAACGTGCGCTACGGCACAAGTGCAACCAAAGAAAGAATTAACGCAGAGCCCATGCTTGTCAATCACGTAAAAGGCAGAGTTGCCATTTCGCACGACGGCGGACTTGTCAACTATGCGGAGCTTAGACGAGAGCTTGAATTGCAGGGTGCAATTTTTCACACGGCGAATGAAGTGGAAGTAATCGCTTATATGATTACAAGAGCGCGTCTTAGCGAGTCTTCTACGGAAGAAGCGGTGGTAAAAGCCATGCAAACGCTTAAAGGCGGCTATTCGCTTTTGGTTATGTCTCCGCAAAAGCTGATTGCGGCGCGCGACCAAAACGGCGTGCACCCCTTGTGTTATGGTGTGCGCGACGATGGGGAATACGTAGTGGCAAGCGAAACCTGTGCACTCGCCACCGTAGGTGCAACGTTTGTAAGAGAAGTAGAGCCTGGCGAAGTGCTTGTGTTTTCTAAGGACGGCGTAAAGAGTTTGCGCAATAACTGTGAAAAAGCGCCTGAAAGATTGTGTGTTTTCGAGTATTTATATACCGCTCGTCCCGATTCGGTGATTAACGATTGTTCGGTGCATTTGGCGAGAAAACGCGCTGGCGCGTGTCTTGCAAAGGCGTATCCCACGGACGCGGATGTTGTAATCGGTGCGCCTGATTCGGGGTTGGATGCGGCAATCGGATATGCGGAACAATCGGGCATTCCGTACGGTATCGGCATCATCAAAAATAAATATATCGGCAGAACGTTTATTGATCCCGGTCAAAATCTGCGTGAAGATAAGGTAAAAATCAAGCTAAATCCAGTGGCGGAAACCGTGAAAGGCAAGCGCGTAATTTTGGTGGATGATTCTATCGTGCGCGGTACGACGATGGCGCGCGTAGTCAAGTTGCTCCGCGATGCAGGCGCAAAAGAAATTCACGTACGTTCTTCCGCGCCTGAGTTTTTAAATCCCTGTTATTACGGCACGGATATCGGCTCTAAGGAAGAATTGATTGCTTGCAAATGCACTGCAAGTGAAATGGCGAAAATGTTCGGCGCGGATTCTGTAGCGTTCCTGCCGCTTCAAGACGTGTTCACGTTAGGGATGGACGGTACGTGTAAGGGCTACTGCGCGGCGTGCTTCAATGGCGAATACCCCACCGATTTACCCAAAGTGAATTTGGACGATAAATTTGAACGTAAAATTTCTGAAAATAAATAAAGAGTAAAGTAAGGAGTAAATATGGCAATTTCCTATAAAGACAGCGGCGTGGACGTAACGAGAGGTTACAAAGCCGTAGAACTTATGAAAAAACACGTAAAATCCACCTATGATAACAACGTAATCGGCGATCTTGGCTCGTTTGGCGGATTTTATTCTATCGCAGGCGAAAAGATGGAAGAACCCGTTTTGGTTGCGGGTACGGACGGCGTTGGTACGAAACTTAAATACGCATTTTTGCTTGAAAAGCACGATACAATCGGTATCGATGCGGTGGCAATGTGTGTAAACGACATCGTTTGCCAAGGTGCAAAGCCCTTAATTTTCTTGGATTATTACGCTTGCGGAAGATTGTACCCCGAAGCAGAAGCGGACGTAGTGAAAGGTATTGCGGAAGGTTGTAGACAAGCAGGTTGCGCGCTTATCGGCGGTGAAACGGCGGAAATGCCTGGTTTCTATCCCGATGGCGAATACGATTTGGCTGGCTTTGCAGTGGGTATCGTAGACAAGAAAAAGGTTATCAACGGTAAAAATATTCAAGAAGGCGATGTGCTTATCGGCCTGAAATCGTCGGGCGTACATTCCAACGGCTATTCGCTTGTTAGAAAATTGTTTGGTGATAGCGACAAAGCGGCGCTTGAAGCATACGACGAAGAACTTGGTGCAAGTGCGGCGGAAGTGCTTTTAAAACCCACCAAAATTTATGTAAAGAGCATTTTGGCGCTTATCGAAAAGGTAACGGTAAAAGGTATTGCACACATTACAGGCGGCGGGTTCATTGAAAACTTGCCTCGTATTTTCCCCGAAGGGATCGGTTGCGAAATTATCAAAAATTCCTACGAAGTACCCCCTGTATTTAAGGTAATGCAAAAGCGTGCGGAAATCACTGACGAACAAATTTACAATACCTTTAACATGGGTATCGGTATGGTCGTTTGCGTAAGCCCCGAAAACGTAGAAGCGGCAATGGCACAGCTTCAAGCAACGGGCGAAGAAGTAGTCGTTATCGGTAAAACGATCAAGGGAAGCGGAGTTATTCTCAAATGAAAAACATAGCGGTTTTTGCATCGGGCGGCGGCACGGATTTTCAATCGGTAATCGACGCCAACACACAAGAGGATTTTTGTTTCATCAAATACCTGGTGGCGTCTAAACCGAATATCGGGGCGATAGAACGCGCCCAAAAACACGGTATTGACGTGTTGATATTTGATAAGGAAAAAGAAACGCTGGAACAGTTTTACGCGCGCGTAGCCGCTACGCTGAAAGAAGCGGGCGTGGAACTTGTTGTGCTTGCAGGTTGGCTGAAAGTAGTGCCTGCGTCCTTTATCGAGCAATTTAAAGACGCGATTATCAATATTCACCCGTCGCTCATCCCCGCCTTTTGCGGTATGGGCTATTACGGCTTAAAGGTACATAGCGCGGCGATAGAGTACGGCGTGAAGGTAAGCGGTGCAACGGTGCATTTCGTAGAAGCGGACGTAGACGGCGGTGCAATTATTATGCAGCGCGCCGTGCCTGTTTTAGACGGCGATACGCCTGAAAGTTTGCAAGCGCGTATTTTAAAGGAAGAGCATCAAATGCTGCCTTTGTGCGTAAAACTTATTTGTCAAGGTAAAGTGCAAAAATCAGGCAGAATCGTGAGCATTAAACAATAAATAACGGAGAAAGACATGAACGTTTTAGTAATTGGAAACGGCGGTAGAGAGCATGCGATCGTGCAAGCGCTGAAAAAATCGCCGAGAGTGCAAAAAATTTATGCCATGAAAGGCAATGCGGGTATCGGCGAGCTTGCCGAGCTTGTCAACGTGGATTATTGCAATTTACAAGCCGTGGGTGACTGGGTGGACGCGCATAAAGATGTAGATTATACAGTGATTGCGCCCGACGACCCCTTGGCTTTGGGGCTTGCGGACGAGCTGGAAAGCCGCGGACATCGCGTATTCGGGCCGCGTAAAAACGCCGCTATCATTGAAGCGAGTAAGGCGTTTTCCAAAGCGTTGATGAAAAAATACGATATTCCTACGGCGAAATATGAAACGTTCACGGAATATGAACAAGCAAAGGCGTATTTGCAAACGTGTGATGTTCCCGTCGTGTTGAAGGCGGACGGGCTTGCGCTTGGCAAGGGCGTGCTCATTTGCAAAACACGCGAAGAAGCGCTTGACGGCGTAAAGGAAATGATGTTGGACAAAAAATTCGGCACGGCAGGTAATACTATTGTTGTAGAAGAATTTTTGGAAGGGCCGGAAGTTTCCTGCTTGGCGTTTACCGATGGTAAAACGATTGTTCCCATGATTACTAGCTGTGATCATAAGCGCGCGTTCGACAACGACGAGGGCTTGAATACGGGCGGTATGGGTACGTTTTCTCCTGCGCCGTTCTTCGGCGAAAAGACGGCGGAAGAAGTGATGGAAAAAATCATGAAACCCACCGTTGCTGCAATGAATGCGGAAGGGAGAACGTTTAAGGGTGTTCTGTATTTCGGGCTTATGAAAACGAAAAACGGCATGAAGGTAATTGAATACAACGCACGCTTTGGCGATCCCGAAACGCAGGTAATCTTGCCTATGCTCAAAACCGATCTTTTGGATATTTTTGAAGCGATTACGGACGAGCGTTTAAGTGAAGTAAAAATCGAATGGGAAACGGGAGCTTGCGTATGCGTGGTTTTGGCAAGCGGCGGCTATCCCACGGCGTATGAAAAAGGCAAGGAAATCACCTTTGATAATTTGGACGAAGATATCGTTTTGTGCCATGCAGGTACGAAACGAATAGGTGAAAGGCTGGTTACCGACGGCGGTAGAGTGCTGGGCGTTTGCGCCAAGGGCGACACGCTGGAAGACGCGCGTAAAAAGGCGTATGCCAACGTAGCAAAAATCCATTTTGACGGTATGCATTACCGCAAAGATATCGGCATTAAATATAAAGACGTGGAAAGAGAGTAAGACGATATGATTTACAGAATTTTTGTTGAAAAGAAAGATAACGTACAGGCAAGAAAAGAACAAGCGGACGTAAAAACGCTGCTCAAAATTGACGCGGAAGATTTCCGCCTTGTTTTGCGCTATGACGTAGAAGGGTTGACTGAGGACGAATTGAACGCCGCGATCCCCACCGTATTTTCCGAACCGCCCGTGGATAACGTGTATTTGGAAACGCTTGCTATTCCCGACGGCTATAAGGCGTTTGCCGTTAGCTATTTGACGGGGCAATACGACCAACGCGCGGATAGCGCGGCGCAATGCGTACAGCTGTTGACGAGAAAAGCGCGCCCCGAAGTAAAGTGCGCAAGAATTTACTTGGTAAAAGGCGTAACAGACGAACAGCTTGCCGCTATTAAAAAGCATATTATCAACCCCGTGGAAAGCGAAGAAGTGGGCTTTGAAAAACCGCAAACTCTGGTAAGACAAACGGTTGCGGGGGCACCCGTGCAAACGCTTGTCGGTTTTACGAAAAAGACGGACGAAGAAATTGCGGCATATCACAAAGCCGTTGGCTTTGCTATGAGCGTGGCGGATTTGGCGTTCGTGCGCGATTATTTCATCAAAGAACAACGCGACCCCACGGAAACGGAGCTCAAAGTAATCGATACGTACTGGTCGGATCACTGCCGTCACACAACGTTTGCAACCGAGCTGAAAAATATTAAAATCACGTCCGAAAACACGACGATTGATAAGGCGTGCCATTTGTATGCGGATTTGTACCAAGAACTCAACGGCAAGCGTGCGGATAAATATCCTTGCTTGATGGATTTGGCTACCATTGCGGCGAAAAAACTGAAAAAGGACGGCAAGCTGGACAATTTGGATATTTCCGACGAAATCAACGCTTGCTCCATTCAAATTAAAGCGGAAATCGACGGCAAAGAAGAAGAGTATTTGGTAATGTTCAAAAACGAAACGCACAACCACCCGACGGAAATTGAGCCGTTTGGCGGTGCGGCTACTTGCCTTGGTGGCGCGATCCGCGACCCTTTAAGCGGTAGAACGTACGTGTATCAAGCGATGCGCGTTACGGGCGCGTCCGACCCCAGAGAAAAATTAGAAGATACGCTCAAAGGCAAGCTTCCTCAACGCGTAATCACGCAACGCGCGGCGGCGGGTTTCTCGTCTTACGGCAACCAAATCGGCTTGGCTACGGGTATCGTAGACGAAGTATATCACGAAGGCTACAAAGCAAAGCGTTTGGAAACGGGTTTTGTCGTTGGCGGTGCAAGAAAGGAAATGGTGTATAGAGAAGCGCCCAAAGCAGGCGACGTAATTGTTTTGCTTGGCGGAGAAACAGGGCGTGACGGTTGCGGCGGCGCTACGGGTTCGTCCAAGGCTCACGATAGCAAATCGGTAGAAACGTGCGGCGCGGAAGTGCAAAAGGGTAACGCACTCACCGAGCGTAAATTGCAACGCTTATTCTTGAATAAGCAAGCGACGCGTAAAATAAAAAAATGTAACGACTTCGGCGCAGGCGGCGTTTCTGTTGCAATCGGCGAACTTGCGGACGGGTTGGATATTTATTTGGACAAAGTGCCTAAAAAATACGAGGGTTTGAACGGTACGGAGCTTGCTATTTCCGAATCGCAAGAACGTATGGCAGTGGTTGTTGACAAGGCGGACGTGGACGCATTTATCGCGCTTGCTGCGGAAGAAAACTTGGCGGCAACGCCTGTGGCGAAAGTTACCGATACGGGTAGAATGCGCATGTTCTTAAACGGCGATTCTATCGTGGATATCGCGCGTGAATTCTTAAATACGAACGGTGTAAAACAAACAGCGGACGTGGAAATTACCGATAAAAAGACAGCTTGGTTTGATAAAAAGCAAAACGTGCCGTTTGCGGAAACGACCAAGAAAGTGCTTGCGGACCTGAACGTTTGTGCAAAGAAAGGGTTATCCGAAACGTTCGATTCGACCATCGGCGCAAGAACGGTGTATATGCCTTGGGGTGGTAAAACGCAACGCACGCCTGCTATTGCAATGGCGGCAAAAATTTGCGGTGGCGAAACGGACGTTTGTACTGTATCCGCTTATGGCTATTCTCCCTATTTGATGGAAACCAGCCCCTTCGTCGGCGCGGTGTATTCCATCGTAGGTTCGGTGTCCAAAGTAGTGGCAACTGGTGCAAATTATCAAGATATTCGCTTAACCTTGCAAGAATTTTTCCAACGCATGACAGGCGATCCCAAGGTTTGGGGCGTGCCTGCATCG